>CABQHR010000248.1 GCA_902463875.1 uncultured Collinsella sp. | reverse complement strand
AGATGATAGACAAGAACAAGACGAATGCGCCGGTCGCCAACGCCGCGCCGGCCGCGCCCAAGCCTGCACCCAAGCCTGTGCCCAAGCCGCGCGACCCCTACATCCGTGCCGAGAACGAGGATGACGACGGCTACGATCCTTATAGCGATCGTCGCCCCGAGCGCGAGCCCCTCTTCGAAGCCGACCCCTGGCGTTAAGTAGCTCATTTGGGACGGGGCTTTTTTAGCTACTTTGTTTTCGGCTAGAGGCGTTCATGCCTGCCCCCCTCGGCCGCTCGATATCCTCCGGGAGGGGCCACTAATAGAAAACTTGCTTATCCATTAATCAAGATACGCATAATCTTGCTCTCCTGCTAATCAAGAATCGTTATAATCTTGATTAGCAGGAGAGCAAGATTGGAGAATTATGGCATTCAACGACTTGGTGGCTCAAAAAATAAAGGACTTTGAGCAACAGGGGATTCCGCAGGTCTTTGAGCGCGACCTTGATCTGGGCAACCCGCAGGAGCCAAAGCGCGACAACATCGTATATGTGATTGTGGGCGCCCGTCGTTGTGGAAAGACGTATCGCCTGTATCAGGAGATACGGCGGCTTCAGGGCCAAGGCGTCGAGCTTGACCGGATGCTATATTTCAATTTTGAGGATGAGCGCTTGCGTCCGTATGAGCCATCGCTACTAGCGGACGTGCTCGATACATTCTATGCACTATATCCTGCTGCTCGAGGCGAGGGCGCCTACCTTTTCTTTGACGAGATCCAGGAAATACCCGAATGGGGTGCGTTTCTGCGACGCGTGGTCGATACGGAGAAGGCGACCGTTTACGTGACGGGATCTTCTTCTAAGATGCTGTCCTCAGAACTTAAGAGCGAGTTCAGGGGCCGTTCTCTTGTGCGAGAGCTTTTTCCGTTGAGTTTTTCGGAATACGTCCGATATAAGACGGGGAGCGTTCCTGAGTCGAACGCACCCTTCTCCTCGAGCGATGCAGCGTTGCTCCGACACCATCTGGTCGGATATCTCGAGCGAGGGGGATTCATCGCGACACTTGAGCAGACGCCCGCAGACGCGATTCAGCTGCTACAGGAATATGCGTCGCGAACGGTCGCCATGGACGTCGTTGAACGTTACGACGTCAAGAACCCCCGTTTGGCCTCGCTGTTTCTGGCGCGGTGCATGGCATCTTCGGGACGAGAGCTGTCAGTGAACAAAGTGTACAACGAGTTCAAGAGCAGACAGATATCCGTCAGTCGAAATACGCTCAGCGACTTACTTGAGTATTACGAGGACGCCTACCTGCTGTTTTCGGTGCCGGAGTTCACGCGTTCGCTTGCAAATAATACGCGGTCTGCGTCTAAGGTCTACGCCGTCGATCCTGCGATGTTCGGAGCGTTCTCCCCCGCATCGGCATTGGATCATGGTCAGAGGCTCGAGACCGCGGTGTTCAATGCGCTCAGAAGAAGGACCCCCGCCGTGCGGCCCGGTTCGGTTTGCCGCCTGCTGATTAAAGATAAGAATAAAAGCCATGAGGTGGACTTTGTGGCTGGGGATGCACTGCTCATGCAGGCTTACGGCCTGATTCAGGTAAGTGTGGATATGACAAGCGAGAAAACGCGCGAGCGCGAAATTGCCGCGCTCGATGCCGCGATGGCCCAGTTTGATCTTGGCGAGTCGGTAATCGTTACCATGGATGAGCAGGCCGATATTCCATGCAAACACGGCGTGGTACATGCTGTGCCCGCATGGAAGTGGCTCCTTTCCTAATCGTCTATGGATTTGCGAGGCCAGGACTCAGGTGTCATGGTCCGCTAGTCCTGGGCCTTGATGCTCGGCAGGAGAATCTGGGCGAGGTAGTCGGTCTCGAGTTTGGTCGCAGCGTCGGCCTTGCCGTCTTTGCCGACCAGTACGTTCTTGATCTGGCTATAGGTGTAGCGGTTGCCGGTCGTGAGCTCGACAAGCTCAATGGCCGAGTCCATAGGGTAGGTCGACACGGGATTCTGCGTCCGTCCGTTGATGGTCTGGGGCACCACGTACGGATAGACGGGACCGCTGGCGTAGACGGTATAACCGTTGCCTAGGTTGGCCGCACCCAAAACCGTATCGCCCTCATCGGGCGTAAAGCTCTCGCCCTCGCGCACTGCGACGAGCGTCACAATCGGTGTATCGCTGTCGCCGGCAAGATAGATGCATAGCGTGCTGCCATTTTGCCAAGTCTCGACCTTGCCGTACCACTCGACGGGGATATCGAGCTGGTAGAGGTCGGTTGCCTTGTGACGGGCGTCGGCATCACGGGCCGCCTGTGCCTTTTGCGCGCTCACGGCATTGACGGCGGCGTCGCGCCGCGCGGTTGCCGCCTGCTGGAGCACCTTGGCGGTGGCGGCGGAGCTCGCGCCTCCCTCCTCGGCATATTTGGCGGCGGCATCGATCTGGTCGTC
>CABQHR010000247.1 GCA_902463875.1 uncultured Collinsella sp. | reverse complement strand
GCTGGTCGTAAGCGTCGAATGCTCCGATTTTGGAGGCCAGCATGGATCTGTTTCTCGAGACCCCGCAGCAACAAGCCGAACGCATGCTACGTCAGCAGCAACGGCTCATGGAGATGCAAATGCAAGGGGCGGTTACCCAGCCTGTAGCGCAAAATGCCGCACCCGAGGTGGCGTCTGCGCCGGCGCCTGAAACGTATTCCGTGCAGCAGGATTCGTATGCACAGGAGCTTGCGTTCGACAAGCATCGCGCGCGTCGCCGCCGTTTGGGCCAACGGTTGCGTACGCTGGCGATGATCGTGCTTATCCCGTTGGGTCTCGCGGTGATTTTCTTGGCCTCGTATGCCCTCACGTGCATTCTGAACGGCGCTTCGCCCAACGAGGTACTTCAACACTTGGCAGCTCTCGGCCAGCGCCTAGGCGATGTCGCAGCAACCATCCGCGCCAGCTGGGAGAGTTAGCATTCGCCACCACGGGTATTCTTGGATGCAAGGATTATCGCCACGAGTGGAATCCTTGCATCTTGCTGGTCTGGCCGTGTGACTAAATAGTATTATTGAGGATGAATAATACTAGGAAATATAAGGAGGTGCGCGGTTGAATCTGACCTTTGAGGGATTCTTAAAAGGCTATTGCCGAGAGCTATCCGGACAGCGGTCACTGAGTTTTAGAAAGTTGCTTAAGCAGGCAATGACGGATGCACCGCGCGTGGCGGAGCCTCTGTTTTTGCTCGCTTTGGCGCAGGGCAAAGCCGATTACGTTCTGGGTTTATCCGAGGGTTCGTGGATGGAAGAGAGCTACCGAGACGTCTTTTCCCTGTACGGCCAAGCGGGTGGCCTGGCAGCTCTATGCGCCGGGGGCAAGCTTCCCAATCGTTATGCCAACGTATGGCGTGCGTATCGGGGGATGAAAGAAAAGCCAGCGGCCGACAGAAGGGTTAATGCCTTGATGAGAAAAAGAACGCTGGAAGCACTGGAGGAATCGGGCGTAACGCGCTACGGTCTCTGCCGCGATTTGAATCTGAATAAGGGAAACGTTTACGCATACTTAGCCGGTGATGACTCAAAGGTGAGCAGGAAGACGGCGCGCCGCATTATGGAATATGCGGAGGAGAGAGGCGCCCAAGAAGGGGCCGGACGCGCGGTGCGTGTGGCGGGGTAAGATTGATCGCGGTTTTGATTGGTGTTCGATTGGGTTTGTTGGGCGGAATGTATGTCTGCTGTTGATATTGCGCTTGTTGTGATCGCTTTGGTAGCGGTGGGGGTTGCTGTGGCTTGTGCCCTGCAGCTTAAGGGCCTTCGTGCCGAGCTGCGGGAGCGCGGCGGCAACGGCGCGGAGACGCTGGCGGCGCTCGAGCAGGCTAACATCACGCTCGACGCCCTCAACGTCGCGCTGGCAGAAACCCGCCGCACGGCAAACGCCATCGCACAGCAGCAGACGACCGACGCCGCCGTGGAGCAGCAGCGCTACCTGACTATCGCCCGTGAGTTCTCGCAGGCCGGCGACCGCATGGATGACCTGCGCCGCGAGACGGCCCAGCAGCTCGGCGCCAACCGCGAGGGTATCGAGCATCGCTTGGACAAGGTTCGCGAGACGGTCGACGCCCAGCTGGGTGCGATCCGCAAGGACAACAACGTGCAACTCGATCAGATGCGCGCGACGGTGGACGAGAAGCTCTCCCGTACGCTCAACGACCGCTTGTCCGCATCGTTTAAGCAGGTGAGCGACCAGCTCGAGGCCGTGTACAAGGGTCTGGGCGACATGCAGTCCATCGCCACCGGCGTGGGCGATCTTAAGCGCGTACTGGGCAATGTAAAGGCACGCGGCATTTTGGGCGAGGTGCAGCTGGGCGCGATCTTGGCGGACATCCTCACGCCCGACCAGTATTTGGAAAACGTCGCCACCAAGCCCGGTGCTTCGGAGCGCGTTGAGTTTGCTGTCAAGCTGCCGGTGGACGAGGGCGACCCTGTGCTGCTGCCGATCGATTCTAAGTTTCCGGGCGACGCATACGAGCATTTGCTCGACGCCCAGGAGTCGGGCGATGCCGATGCCGTTGCCGCCGCGCGCAAGACGCTCGACGCGATGGTCAAGCGCGAGGCAAAGGATATCTGCGAAAAATACCTAAGCGTGCCCGCGACCACCAACTTTGGCATCATGTTCGTACCGTTTGAGGGCCTGTACGCCGAGATCGTCAGCCGCCCCGGACTCATCGAGGTCCTGGGCCGCGACTATCACGTCAACGTGGCCGGTCCCAGCACCATGGCTGCTATCCTCAACAGCCTGCAGATGAGCTACCAGACGTTTAAGCTGCAAAAACGTACCGACGACGTGCTGCGTGTACTCTCTGCCGTCAAGGCAGAGCTGCCGCGGTACCAAAAGGCCCTACGCCGCGCCCAGCAGCAGATCGAGACCGCGGGCAAAACGGTCGAGGGCATCATCA
>CABQHR010000246.1 GCA_902463875.1 uncultured Collinsella sp. | reverse complement strand
GGATAGCCCAGACCCAACGCCTTGGCTACCTTGTCGAAGGCCTCGCCCACAGCATCGTCGAGTGTCTCACCAAGTACCTCGTAGTCGCCCCATGCCTTCACGTGCACGAGCATGGTATGACCGCCCGAGACGAGCGTGAAGATAAACGGCGGCCTGAGATCGGGCTGCGCCAGCAGATTGGCGAACAGATGGCCCTCCAGATGGTTGACGCACACGAGCGGTTTACCGGCGGCATAGGCAAAGCCCTTGGCGAAGGCGACGCCCACTACCAGAGCACCCACCAGGCCCGGACCCTGTGTCACGCCAACAGCGGCGAGTTCGCTCGGCGCGATGGCTCCACCCTCAAGACCAAGCGATGCTGCGGCATCCTCGAGCGCCGCATCCACGACACTCACAATCACCTCAACGTGTTTGCGCGAGGCGATCTCGGGCACCACGCCGCCAAAGCGGGCGTGAAAATCAATCTGTGTCGACACCTGGTTGGCCAGCATATTGCCATCCGCATCGATAATCGCCACGGCCGTCTCGTCGCAGGAGCTCTCGATAGCGAGCACTAGGCGGCGGCGCTCAATTTCGGCACGCTCCCCCTCGGAGCGCCTAGGCGCAGGCAGCGGCCATGCGCGCTGCTCTGCCGCCGTCGGCTCGGGCGAAGCATTGTCGACCGGAAGCACCAGGGGCAGCGGAGCCGTCATGACGATGGCGTCCTTGCCGGCACCATAGTAGCCGCGGCGACGACCCGCCTCGGTAAAGCCCAGAGCGGCATAGAGCGCAATCGCGCCCTCATTGCCGTCCTCGACCTCGAGCGAAGCCGTGGTGCAGCCGAGCATCTGGGCATCATAGCTCACGTGCGACAGCAGCTTGCGGGCAATGCCCTCACGGCGATGTGCCGGGTCGACGGCGACATCCAGAATCTGCACATCACCGTCCACGACCATACCGCCGGCAAGGCCCAGCAGCTTGCCGTCGTCGTGTGCCACCCACCAACTACGCGGCGCAGCGACGTCCTCGCCTAGTTCGGACAGGAACATGCCCGGCGTCCACGCCTCGTGTCCGGCACCTTCAAAGCAAGTAGCCTCCAGCGCGCTCGCGCCCTCGGCATCCGCCGCGCCCATGGGACGGAACTGCAGATGACGACCGGCGAGCTCATCGGCAACACCCGTAATTTCACTCTGCGCACTCTCGGCAAGACCAAGACGCTTGCGCTCGTTTTCCTCGGCATCCGAAAGGCGCGTGTAAATCGGCAGGACGCGGGCCGGATCGCCGTCGCCCGCAGCGTGCGCGAGCAGCAAGCCCTCGCCCGAAGGCCACCACAGGTCGCGCTCCACGCAGCGGGCGGTCTCGTCCTCACCCAGCAGCTTGCCATAGCGCACAAGACCGTCACCGGTCAGTTGAACCTGGTCCCAGTCCGCTGCTTGGCGCCACTCATCGAGCGCCACGGCGGCCTTGACCACGTGCTCGCGCTCAAGTTGACGCTCGGGACCCTCATCGACCAGCATATACAGCGCCGGATATACCTCACCGCGCATAGCATCGGCCAAGATACCAAGCTTGCCGCGCACGCCAGCCTTCCACGCCGTCCAAGCGCAAGCATCGAGCGTCGACACGCCCAGCAGCGGAACATTGGCACCACGCGCGAGGCCCTTGGCAGTGGAGATGCCGATGCGCACACCCGTAAACGACCCCGGGCCGCGGCCGACCACGTAGCAACCAACATCGCTGCGATCCAGACCGGCTTGAGTCAGCACGCCATCGACGGTATTCACGAGCTCAACGTTGGCGTGACGGCGACACATGTGGTCGCCACTCACGAGCTTCGTCTCGCCCGTCTGCCCATCAATCCAGCTTGCCGCGCAGGCAAGCATGTCGGTCGAGGTATCGAGCGCCACCACCAGCGCGTTGTCGTTATGCAAGCTCATCTTGTACAGCCTTATCAATCAAATGGGAAAGCTCCATTGCGCGGTCACCGTGCGCCTCGAGCGTTATCGTTCGCACATCGCTGTCGCCCTCATCACGCTTGAGCGTCACCGAAAGATACTCATCCGTCAGCTCGTCCTGGAATTGTTCGCCCCATTCCAGCAGGCAAGCACCCTCATAGCCCAGCACATCGAAAATGCCCGTATCCTCGAGCTCGTAGGCATGCTCCAGGCGGTATAGATCAAAGTGAAACAGCGGAATACGACCTTGATCGTGAACGGCCATGAGCGCAAACGTAGGACTCGTAACCATATGCCCATCGCCCAGCCCGCGCGAGACGCCCTTGGTAAAGTGAGTTTTGCCCACTCCCAGGCCACCGGTCAGGATGAGCACATCTCCGTCCTCAAGGCACGGTGCAATTAGCTCGCCAAAGTACTCCGTATCGGCAGCACAAGTCGTTTTGTAAGTACCTACCCCCAGGCGCTCCAGGGACATATATGCTCCTTATTATTCCGAGGCGTCCTCTGG
>CABQHR010000245.1 GCA_902463875.1 uncultured Collinsella sp. | reverse complement strand
GCACACTCCTAAAAACCAAAGTCAGCAACAGGGGCAAACGAAACAGCGATGGTGTACGTCTCGCGCCAAACAATCTTGCCCGACTGGGCATCGCGGCAAACCAGATAGTACGGGCCCTTGACTGAGAATCCATCCGCCGCATGCAACGCAAACTTGACATGCACCACGCGCTCCTGTGAGTTAACAGAAGTCCTGTTGGCATGCGCCTTGACCGTATCGCTCACCTCGTTGCCGCTTGCATCGGTAAACACCAGCTCGTACTCGCACGGCAAAACCTTGCCTTGGGCGGGTTCTTCCTGGATCAAGTTGACCGAGAAAAGCGAGTTGGTCACTCGGCGTCCCTCACTAAGTACGCGCAGCGTCGCCGCGCGCGTGTCGACAAAGTCCTTGGAACCCGAGCGTGCACGCCAAAATCCGATAATGGGCACGCAGAGCTCCTGCAGGCTCACGCCGCCGTGCACGTAGTTGTTAGTGCCGCCGGGACGCCTGAAGTGCACGTTCTCGCGCGGGGCAAACCCCTCAAAGCCGGCACCCAAACGTCCCATGTCAACATTAACAAACACCCCGCGTGCCTCGTCGGAAAGCTTGTCCACGGCCTCGTTGGGCACCACCAGATGCCGCTTGCCGTGCATGACGGGAGCATCCAGGACGGGAAGGTCAGGCTTGCCGAGCATCTGGCACTCGTTGAGCTCCCGACGCGTGTAGATAAAGCCGTGGTCTGCCGTTATAACAACACGTGCGCCCGGGGCGTCGGTGCACACGCGACGCGCCAACGCAGCAAGTTCCTCCACGGTGTCCGCGCAGGCATCGAAGACGTCATCCTGCGTAGCGGCCTTCTCGCCCGTGGCATCGATCTTATTGTGGAAGAGGTAGACGAGTCTTGAGTCCTTGAGCAGCGCCTTGCGCTCAGTTCCCGCCATGTTGAGGTATGCGTTCGAGCGTAAAGCGCGGGCTGTGGGCTCAACGTGGGCAAGCACGGCCTCGCGCTGCGGAGTCGTCGCAGTGGGCATGCCGTCAGCCAACACAAACGAGCCATCCGCTGTAAGCTCAAGCGCTTGGTGCGGCAGCAGCGCGGGCATGCCCACCTCGGTAATGGAGGGAAAGACCGCCTGCATGCTAGAAACCTTGACGTTGCCGCCGCGCTCGCGCTCGAGAAGCGCCGCGACGTCACGGGCCACCTCATAGCGCAGCGCGTCGCTTACGATAACGACCGTCGTTTTGGCAGACCCCACAAAGGTGGGCAGCACATGCCAGTAGAATTCATCCTGCCGTGCAGGGCCATCGATGTAGCCGCAACCGATCCACTCCCCTTGCGCAGCGGATGTCCAGCAGGCATTGGCATCGGCCAAGAACCAGTTACTGTAGAGATTCTCCGCCCAGTCCACCACGGCTCGGGCGGGCTCCTCGAGCACATCGCACTCGACAGAGCGCGCCCGCAAATACGCGGTGCACATATGACGATAGGCAGCATCCATGGAATACCAATCGGATGTATAGGCATCCCACACCTGCTGGGGTTGCGCCAGATGGAACCCGCCCGCATGTGCCTGCCTAAATGCGCACATATCGGCCACAGCGGCAAGCAAGCCAAAGTAGCTCTCGACACGGCGGTACCAGCTTAGGTCGCAGCGACGCGCCACAAAGGCGCGTGCGTCCTCAACACGGTCTGCACCCTGGGCAAACGAACTGAACAACTGCGAGAGCACAGCCTCATTGACGCACGGGAACACATCAAGCGAGGCCAGCACATCGATCGGCAGAGCCTCAAACCGCACAAAGAGCCCGCGGGCATCCTCCACCAAACGACAGATCTCAAATAGGTCCTCGCTCGACGCCCGGGTATCGGCGGCCTGGTCCCACGTGCGCACCGCCTCAAGGCAATAGGGGCCGTAGGCGGGAGCCACATAGCTTTCGAGTCCCTTGAGCGCTCCCTCGGGAAGCGCGGTAGACGCCGCTGTAAGGAGCACATGGGATGAAAGCATAAGCAATGAGTCGCGCTCATACAGCGGTCCCTCAAACCCATAGCAGCGAAGCATAAAGGCAGAGAGCACATCGCGCACGCAGTACTTGTCCATCAACTCGGCCAGCGCCTCGGGACCCTCGTGCAGCAGCATGGTCATACAGCCACGCAGCACAAACGCGGGGCGCGCGTCACCAAGCTCTTTACCGCCAAAAACCACCGTAAGGATGCCGAGTTCGATATCGGATGCGCCCGAGGCATGCGGAACACACGCGGCAAACTTAGCGCAGCGGGTCTTGGCATCAAAGAACGTCTTGTGCTCGCGAAGGCTCTCGCGCACGGCGTCGATATTCTCGATGCCTAGCTGATCGGCCAAAAGCGAAAGATAGTCAGCCTGGAACTGATCGGCATACAGCTCAACATCGGCAAGCCAATCACCCTCAAGCCTGCCGCGCGGGCAACGGCGATACAGCAAGATATCGCTC
>CABQHR010000244.1 GCA_902463875.1 uncultured Collinsella sp. | reverse complement strand
GTGTCGAGCTGCAGAGCTTCCGTCTGCCGCAGGAGCAGATCGATGCTGCGCTCGAAGGCCTCGACCCGGCTTTTGTCGCCGCGCTCGAGAAAGCCGCGTGTCAGATTCGCGAGTTCCACCAGCGCGAGGTCGAGCAGAGCTGGTTTACCACGCGTGCGGATGGCACGATGCTCGGCGTTAAGGTGACCCCGCTCGCGGCGGCCGGCATCTACGTGCCGGGCGGTCGCGCGCAGTATCCCTCCACGGTGCTCATGAATGCCATTCCCGCCAAGGTCGCCGGCGTCAAGCGCGTGGTCATGGTGACCCCGCCGCAAAAGGACGGCCTTATCAGCCCCTACACGCTCGCCGCGGCCAAGCTCGGCGGCGTGGACGAGATCTATATGGTGGGCGGCGCCCAGGCCGTGGCCGCGCTGGCGTACGGTACCGAGACCATTCCGCGTGTCGACAAGATTACCGGCCCGGGTAACGCCTTTGTCGCCGCTGCCAAGCAGATTGTCTCGGGTGACGTGGGTATCGACATGGTCGCCGGTCCCTCCGAGGTCTGCGTGCTGGCCGACGCCACGGCCAAGCCCATGGTGGTCGCGGCCGACCTGATGGCCCAGGCCGAGCACGATCCGCTGGCGGCCTGCTATCTGGTGACCTGCGACGAGCAGTTTGCGCGCGAGGTCGAGGCCGGCATCGACATTCTGGTGGCGCAGTCGCCGCGCGCCGAGATCACGCGTGCCTCGCTGGACAACGAAGGCACGATCGTGGTCGCTGCCGACATGGCTGCCGCCGTCGAGGCCGTGAACACCGTGGCGCCCGAGCACCTGGAGCTGCACTGCAAGGACGCGATGGGCCTGCTCGGCGGCATTCGCAACGCCGGCGCCATCTTTGTGGGCGCCTGGAGCTCCGAGCCGCTCGGCGATTACGTCGCCGGCCCCAACCACACGCTGCCGACCGGCGGCACGGCCATGTTCTCCAACCCGCTTTCGGTGGAGGAGTTCGTCAAGCGCTCGAGCGTTATCTGCTATACGCCCGAGGGCTTGCTCTCCGACGCTCCCGCCACGCAGCGCCTGGCCGAGGCCGAGGGCCTGTGGGCACACGCGCTTTCGGCCGCACTGCGCCGTCGCGTGCTGGAGCAGGGCGAGGACTCCGTGAACGCCGAGTCGCTGGCCGCCGCCGACCTGACCAAGGTTGCCTGGCCGGGCGACGCTGTGGCGACGGTTGCCGAGGGCGTGGACCTGGCGGCCACTGCGGGCAGCGCCGCTGGCGCGACCGGCGAGGAGGCCTAACATGGCCGAGCTGACGCCGCGCATGAAGGAGCTTGTCCAGCCTTACTTGGCTGGTATTGAGCCCTACGATCCCAACTTTACGCCCACGCGCATCAACCTTTCGGCCAACGAAAACACCTATCCCGTGCCGGCTGGCGTGCGCGAGGCGATCGATGCGGCGCTCGCGGTCACGCCACTCAACCGCTATCCCGACCCCATGTCCAATGACCTGCGCGACGAACTCTCCGCATGGCATGGCGTGGCACGCGAGAACATCTGCGTGGGCAACGGTGGCGACGAACTGCTCTATAACTACCTACTGGCGTTTGGCGGTGTGGGGCGGACGCTCCTTAACTGCCCGCCGTGCTTTAGCGAGTATGCGTTCTTTGCATCGCTGTGCCAGACCGAGGTGCGCGACGTGTGGCGCGACCCGGCGACCTTTGAGCTCGACCAGGCGGCTGTGCTCGCGGCGGCGCCCGAGTGCAGCCTGGCAATCGTCACCTCGCCCAACAATCCTACGGGCGATGTGGCTCCGCTCGACTTTGTCGCGGCGCTGTGCGATGCATGCCCCGGCATGGTGATGGTCGACGAGGCATATGTTGAGTTTGGCGACGATTCGTTTGGTGCGGCCACGACGGCGCAGGGGCTTATCGCCGAGCACCCAAACCTGGTGATTCTGCACACGCTGTCCAAGGCATTTGGCGCTGCCGGTACGCGTCTGGGCTACGTGATCGCGGCGCCCGAGGTCATCGACGTGTTCGCGGCGATTCGTCAGATCTATTCGGTCAACGTGCTGAGCCAGGCGGCGGCGCTCGCCTGCGTGCGTGCTCGCGATGCGTACGCGCCCGTGGTGGCGCAGGTCGCCTCCGAGCGCGAGCGCGAGCTGGCCGCTCTGCGTGCGATGGCTGCCGAGGGTCTGCCCGTGGAGGCGTGGCCGTCCGCGGCGAACTTTGTGCTCGTGCGCACCCCGCATGCCACGCGCGTGCGCGAGCGTCTGCGCGACGAGTATTCCATTCTGGTGCGCGACTTTAGCTACGCGCCGGGCCTCGCGGACTGCCTGCGCATCACCGTGGGCACGCCGCAGGAAAACGATGAGGTGCTGGCCGCGTTTGCCGCGCTGGTAAAGGAGGAGATGTAGATGGGGCGTTATGCCGAGGTAACCCGCAAGACGGGCGAGACCGACATTGTCGTAAAGCTCGACC
>CABQHR010000243.1 GCA_902463875.1 uncultured Collinsella sp. | reverse complement strand
ATCATTACCGGCGTGACCGGCAAGCGCGGCTTTGTCGCCATCAACGTTGCCCGCGACCGCACCAAGCCCCGTGTCGGCTTTATGCGCCGTGCACTTTCGGTGTTCGAACGCTATGACGTTTCCGTCGAGCATATGCCCACCGGCGTCGACCGCTTTGGCGCCGTGGTGCAGGAGCAGGATGTGCACGACTCGCTGTACTCGCTCGTGGGCGACATTCAGCAGGAGGTCGAGCCGCTCGAGATCGAGGTTGTCGAGGGTTTGGCGCTCATCGCGACCGTCGGCCGTAACCTTCGCGGCCGCGCAGGTATCTCGGGCCATCTGTTTGGCATGCTTGGTCAGGCCGGCGTGAGCGTACGTATGATTTCGCAGAGCTGCGACGAGATCAACATCATTATCGGCGTAGAGGAGAAGGACTTCGACCTGGCGATTCGGACCATTTACCGCGCCTTCTCCGACGAGAACGGCATTGTGAAGGTCTCCGACCTGGAGGTTCCCGTGCCGGTCGATCCCGCTCCGGCCGCGCTCCACAAGTAGCTGCTATCCCAGTAGATTTTTGGGACTTGCTTCAAAAACTACGGCGGGGCGTTTCGTTTCGGTTTCGTTTCGACGGGGCGGGTTTCGTGCCCGCCCTGTTCTTGTATACACTGGCAACAATAATCGGCCTGCTCGGCGTGCGGGCAAAAGCCACAGCCTTTAAAGGGGGAAGCATGAAACAGTACACGGTTGCTATTTTGGGCGCGACGGGAGCCGTGGGCACCCAGATGCTTGAGTGCCTCAACGAGCAGGAGTTTCCGGTCGGCAAGCTCAAGCTGCTAGCGAGCGCGCGCTCTGCGGGCAAGACCGTCGAGTTCCGCGGCGAGCAGGTTGTGATTGAGGAGGCTTGCCCCGAGGCCTTTGAGGGCTGCGACATCGTGCTCGGCGCCGCCGGCGACGATATTGCGAAGGAGCTACTGCCCGAGGCCGTCAAGCGCGGCGCCGTCGTGGTCGACAACAGCCACGCCTTCCGCATGGATCCCGAGGTGCCGCTGGTCGTGCCCGAGATCAATGCCGACGACATCAAGTGGCATCACGGCCTTATCGCCAATCCCAACTGCGCGACCATCATCGGCCTGGTTCCCACGTGGCCGCTGCACCAGCTTGCTGGCGTGAAGCGTATGATCGTGTCCACGTATCAGGCAGCTTCGGGCGCTGGCGCTCCCGGTATGGCCGAGCTCGAGGCTCAGCTTGCCGCCCTGGGCCGTGGCGAGGAGATTCCCGAGCCGCGCGCGTTTGCCGCCCAGCTGGCGAGCAACCTGATTCCGCAGATCGGCGGTGTCAAGGAGGAGGGCTTTACCTCCGAGGAGATGAAGTTGCAGAACGAGGGCCGCAAGATCATGCACCTGCCCGAGCTGCGCGTGAACTGCACCTGCGTGCGCGTGCCCGTGCTGCGCTCGCACTCCGAGAGCGTTACGCTCGAGTTTGAGCGCGACATCACGGTGGAAGAGGCCCGTGCTGCGCTGGCTGCCGCTCCGGGAGTGAAACTGGTTGACGACATGAGCGCCGAGGATGCACACGACCGCTTCCCCATGCCGATGGACACCTCCGACCAGGATTTGATTTGGGTCGGCCGTGTGCGTCGCGACATCTCGAACCCCGAGGCCGCGCGCGGCATCACCTTCTGGTGCTGCGGCGACCAAATCCGTAAGGGCGCGGCAACCAACGCCGTCCAGATCGCTAAGCTGCTCTGCGAGTAGCGGCGGAGCTGTCCGGCGGGGGCCGGGCTTAGTTTTCAGAACGTCCTCGACCATGTGTGGCGCCTTGTCCTGCTCCTTCGGAGCTGCGGACAAGGCGCCACACTGGTCTGCGGAGTGTTCTGAAAACTAAGCCCGGCCCCCGCCTGCGGCGACTCGGTTGCGAGCGGCCTGCGATGGAGCCGTTGCTGGTTGGGGCCGCTGGGCTGATGTGGGGGCACGTGGTTGTTGCGGACCCTAGTCCCGGCGGCGGCCTCGGCGCTTTGCGCCTGCCGCCTTGGGGGGGCTGCGGAGCGCGGCCGGCAGCTGCGGCGCGTTGCGCCTGCTGCCTGCGGGGACTTTGGGGTCGTGCGGCAGCTGCGGCGCTGTCGCGCCTGCTGCCTTGGGTGACTTTGGGGTCGATTGGGGTTGTCTGCACAATTCGCGGTATTATGTTGCGGAGTTTTGAAAGGAGCCGCTGGTGGTCACGACGACATTTGCCTCGCCTTTGGGCGAAATCTTGCTTGCCGCTGATGGCCGCGGTCTGACGGGGCTTTGGTTTGAGGGGCAGGAGCATTTTGGCTCCACGCTTCTCCGTGAAGACTCCGAACATGTTGAAGGCGCTGACGCGGTTTCCGGTACCGGTGGCATGTTGCCGGTGAGTCCGGCAAATGGCGCGGCTTCTTCGGTGCTTGAGCGTTCTTGGGCTTGGCTGAATGCTTATTTTGCGGGGCAGGAGCCTCGGTTTACGCCGCCGTTGCAT
>CABQHR010000242.1 GCA_902463875.1 uncultured Collinsella sp. | reverse complement strand
AGGGCGACTACATCGACATGTGCGTCGGCCCCCACATCTGCTACACCAAGGCGCTGAAGGCCTTTAAGCTCACCGGCGTCTCGGGCGCTTACTGGAAGGGCGACAAGGACAACAAGATGCTCACCCGCATCAACGGCGTCGCCTTTGCCACCAAGGAAGAGCTCGACGAGCACATGCACATGCTGGAGGAGGCCAAGAAGCGCGACCACCGCAAGATCGGCCGCGAGATGGACCTCTTTATGATGCGCGACGAGGCCCCCGGCTTCCCGTTCTTCCTGCCCAACGGCATGATCCTTAAGAACACGCTGCTGGACTACTGGCGCGAGATCCACCACAAGGCCGGCTATGTGGAGATCTCCACGCCGCTCATCATGAACAAGCAGCTGTGGAAGACCTCGGGCCACTGGGACCACTACAAGGACAACATGTACTCCACCGTCATCGACGACGAAGAGTACTGCATTAAGCCCATGAACTGCCCGGGCGGCGTGCTGGTGTACGCCTCCAAGCCGCACTCCTACCGCGAGCTGCCCATTCGCGCCGGCGAGATTGGCCTGGTGCACCGCCACGAGCTACGCGGCGCCCTGCACGGCCTGTTCCGCGTGCGCTGCTTTAACCAGGACGATGCCCACCTGTTTGTGCGTCCCGATCAACTGACCGACGAGATCGTGGGCGTGGTCAACCTCATCGACTCCGTGTACCAGAAGTTTGGCTTTAAGTATCACGTTGAGCTTTCCACCCGCCCCGAGGACTCCATGGGCTCGGACGAGGACTGGGAGCGCGCCGAGGAGGGCCTGCGCACCGCTCTGGAGAAGCTGGGCATGGACTACGAGGTCAACGAGGGCGACGGCGCCTTCTACGGCCCCAAGATCGACTTCCACCTGGAGGACTCGCTCGGCCGTACCTGGCAGTGCGGTACCGTGCAGCTCGACTTCCAGATGCCGCTCAACTTTGATCTGGAGTACGTGGACGCCGACGGCACCAAGAAGCGCCCCATCATGCTGCACCGTGTGTGCTTTGGCTCCATTGAGCGCTTTATCGGTATTCTGATTGAGCACTTTGCGGGCAAGTTCCCCACCTGGCTGGCTCCCGTGCAGGTCAAGGCGCTTCCCGTCTCCGAGAAGAGCCGCGACTACGCCCACGAGGTGTGCGCCAAGCTGGAGGAGGCCGGCATTCGCGTGGTCTGCGACGACCGCGACGAGAAGATCGGCTACAAGATCCGCGAGGCCCGCAGCATCGACCGCGTGCCCTACATGCTCATTCTGGGCGAGAAGGAGGTCGAGGCCGGCAACATCTCCGTCCGCGATCGCTCCAACGAGACCGTTCAGATGAGCGTTGACGAGTTTGTTGCCAAGGTGACCGAGGAGATCAAGACTCGCGCCTAAGGCGAGCGCATAGGTTTATAGACCGCACGTATATGCGGCTGTCCCATGCACGGGACAGCCGCGTTTTTTATGCCGAGTATGGCAGGGGAGCGTAGGCCGTAGTTGTTCCGCGCCCACAAGATGCCGACAGACCCCGTAACCGTTTGGCAAACTACAAATGCCCCATAAATGAGCAATATTGTCCCAATACGGGAAAAGCCGCTGGTAGAGTGGCTTTTTTGTTGTTCAAAAATGTACGCATTGTTGGTGATGCCTCGTCGGTCGAGGTGTTTGTGAACGATGGCGCGCTCGTGTTCTCGACGCGCATCTATCCCGAGGCCTATGGCGTTACCGTTGACGCTTCGGGTGTGAGCGTGACCTATCACACGCTCAACATCTAGGCGATTCGTTGCCTATCGGCGCTATACTGCAGCCGTTGCCCACGATGCGGGGAACACCCGCATCGTGGGTTTTTGCTTATGAAGGGACGGTGCCGTGTGGACGTGCAACGGCTAGAAGAGGCTTGGACTGCAAGGGCTGGTGCGCGTGAGGCGCGTCTTGTTGCGGCCTCGCATGTGCCAGCGGCGCTGTCGCTGCTGGGTATCGTGCGCCCCGGTGACCGCCCGGTGGCCTTTGCGGATGACTTTGCCGAAGCGTTTGCGTGCGGCTTTGACGGCTGCGACGTGGCTATGGTGGGGGAGCCGTCGGTTGCGGCGTTTGCTGCTGCATCCGAGGGCTTGGATGCTTCGTTTGATGCCGAGGGTCCGCACCTGTGGTGGTTCGTCAACTCCATCGGCGGGTTTGGCCTACGTGTGCCCGATCTGCGTGCGCTGGGTCGGGCGGCGCGTGAGGCCCGTGCGTTGCTCGTGGTGGATAACACCGTGGCAAGCGTCTTTGGGTGCGATCCGCTGCGTTTGGGTGCCGTCCTGTCGCTCGAGGCGCTCGACCGCGTGTGCGCCGGTAAGGCTCCGCGCAAGCTCGTTGCCGCTTCGGTGGCACGCTCGCAGCTCAAGCGCCATCGCGTGGATGCCGCTTCCGAGTGCGCGCATACGTTGTTTGCTGGCTGCGGGGCGTCGGCGCTCGATTTGTCTGCCGAGGAGGCCGACGTGCT
>CABQHR010000241.1 GCA_902463875.1 uncultured Collinsella sp. | reverse complement strand
CGTTTACCACAACGGTCGAGGCGAAAGGCCAGCTCAAGCCTATTTCGTCCTCAGTGGTCTCCCCTTCTGTCGACGGCACAGTCGATTCGATCAACGTGCAGGCAGGCCAATCCGTCAACGAGGGCGACGTGCTCATGACCATTAAAAACGACGAGCTCGATCGCAACGTTGCCGAGGCGCAGCGTGCAGTTGCAGCCGCTCAGGAAGACCTCGCCAACGCGCAGAAAGCCGCAGCAGCCGCGCAGGCCAACCCAACGACGGACGTCGATGGAGCTTCAGCAGCGGCTGGCATCTCCGCCGCATCAGCGGACACGAACGCCGTATCGGCCGCGCAGCGCAGCCTCGCATCGGCCCAGGCAAACCTCGATCAGGCGAACGCCAAGGCCGCGAGCCGTACGGTCACGGCCCCGAGCTCGGGCAGCATCGTGGAGCTCAACGCCAAGGTGGGCGCCACGGTAACAGGCGGCATGATCATGGGCGAAAGCGATACGAGCGGCGGCAAGCAGTGCATGCAGATCGCCGACCTGTCCAAGATGAAGGTGACCGTGCAGGTGGGCGAAAAGGACATCGCCAAGATCGCCGTTGGGCAGAGCGCCAACGTCACCTATCCCGCGTTTCCCGATATCGTGAGCCAGGGAACGGTCACCGCCATCGCCTCGGTGGCAAACTCCGACTCCAACAACGGCGGCGGCAGCGTGACCTTTAACGTTGACATCCTCATCGAGGCGCCCGACGCGCGCCTGAAGCCGGGCATGACGGCCGAGGTCTCGGTGGTGACCGAGCAGCTCGACGATGTGGTGATGGTGCCGACGATGGCGCTCATGACCGAAGACGGCGAACACTATTACGTCAACGTGGCAACCGATGACGAGGGCAAGCAAACCCGTCGCGTGAAGGTGACCGTCGTGACGCAAAACGACAACGAAGCTGTAGTCGGCAAGACACAGGTCAAGCACGATGAACAGGGCAACGAAATCAACCCTAACGTGCCGGTTACCAAGCTGCGCGATGGCGACACCCTCGTCATGGACACCGGAGCGGGCGCAACGGCTGACGGCGGCTACAGCGCGGATTCGGGCAGCATGTCTGCCGACGAGGGTGTGTAATGCGTCCCGTCATCGACATTCGCAACGTGCACCGCATCTTTGAGAGCGAGGCCGGCTGCGCCCATATCCTGCACAACGTGAGCCTGGCGGTAGATCCCGGCGAGTTCGTCGCCATTACCGGTCCCTCAGGCTCGGGCAAGTCGACGCTCATGAACATCCTGGGCTGCCTGGACAAACCGACGGCGGGCGACTATTACCTGCAAGGGCTCAACGTGGCCGAGCTCGATGATGACGAGCTCACCGAAGTCCGCGCCCTGAGCATCGGCTTTGTCTTTCAGAGTTTCAACCTGCTGCCGCGCCTGTCGGTTATCGAAAACGTCATGCTGCCACTGGCCTACACCAACGTGCCCCGTAGCCAGCGCGAGATGCGCGCCGTGCACGCGCTGCAGGCCGTCACGCTGCCCGTCGACCACTGGGACCACCGCATATCCGAGCTCTCGGGCGGCCAGATGCAGCGTGTCGCCATCGCGCGCGCCCTCGTCAATGACCCGCCCATCATCCTGGCCGATGAGCCAACGGGAAACCTGGACTCCGCAACCGGAGCGCTTGTGATGGAGACCTTCCATAAGCTCCAGGAGCGTGGCAAAACCATCGTGCTTATCACACACGACCCCGGCATTGCCGCCGAGGCCGATCGAGCCGTAACCATCCGTGACGGGCGAATCCATGACGGCGCATATGTCGCGCATACACCGAATACGTTACGCGGGGCCGTCAAAAACCTGCCCGCGATTTCTGCAACCACCAATCAGCCGAAAGGAGCGAAGGCATGAGCACCCGCGATCTTGTCCAAGAAGCCCTTCACTCGCTCGAGGCCAACAAGGGACGCAGCCTGCTCACCATCCTTGGCATCGTCATTGGCATCGCCTCGGTCATCGCCATGACTTCGCTCATCGGCGGTATCCAAAACAGCCTGGTCAACAGCCTGGGCCTCAATGCAGCCCGCATGGTAGAGATCTATTCGTCCCAAGAACTCACCGATTCGGATGTGGAAAAGCTTCGCAAACTGGTGCCGCAGATTGAGCAGATCGGCATCGTCGATAGCGCCTATTCCGAGTACAAGGTCGGGGATAAAAGCTATACCGTCATGGCGCAGGGCGTCGACAGCGACATGCTCGACGCCGTGGGGGCCAGCAAGCTCGTTGCGGGGCGAACCTATTCCCAGGCCGAGTCCCAATCAGGCTCGCGCGTGGCGCTCATCAGCCGCGGCGGCGCCGATCAGCTTTACGGCAACGAACAGGACGCGGTGGGGAAAACCATCAAGGTGTCCAACGGCGAGGTGCAGATTGTAGGCGTGATTGATGGCGGCACCGACTCCATGGGCTCGCTCACGCTGTATATGCCACGCGAAACCATCTCCGGCCTGTTTGGCGACGAGAATCCTTCATTCCCCAGCGTGACGGCACTTGCCGCCGAGGGCAC
>CABQHR010000240.1 GCA_902463875.1 uncultured Collinsella sp. | reverse complement strand
CACCATGGTAGCAGGGAAAAGCGCCCCGCATCCGAGGCTTTCCTCAAATGCGGGGTGCTTCTACAAACCGCTTCTACAAACGGCTATTTCGTCTTGCCGGTAATGAGCGTCTTAAGACCCAGGCCGATCAAGCCCAGGCCCATGCGCACGCGACCGGGGCGATGGCGCTCGATGGCCTTGGACTTGCCGGCGGGCTTATCGCGACGGGCGTTCGTCTCGGACGCGGGCTTGGTGATCTGCGGCTCGGGCTGAGGTGCAGGTGCAGGCTCGGGCTCAATGACGGTCGCCTGGACCTTTTGAACCTCGGGTGTTGCCGGCTGCGACTTAGGAGCAGGGGCGGGCTCGGGCGCTTTCTCCACGGCGGGCTCTGCGGCAGCCTCGGGTTCATTCGCCGGGGGAGCGGCAACCGCTTCCGGTTTGGCAACTGCCCTATGTTCAACCTCGGCCTGAATAGCCTTCTCGGCCACACATTCCTTCTCCTGTGCGCGCTGCTGCGCGGCGGCCTCGGCGTTGCGATAGGCACGCTCCAGCAGGGCTTCCTGCGAGTTGAAGGGTTTCTCACCCTCTGCGCGCTCCACGGGGACCCAGGTGCCGTCGCTCGTGAGGCTGCGGGCCTTCACGTTGTCGCGCAGCTGCATGCCCATGTACTCGTGCACCAGGGCGCGGCAGGTGGGGTCGAGCACGGGGAAGGCGATCTCCACGCGGTGCTCGGTGTTGCGCGTCATCATGTCGGCCGAGCTCAAATAGATCATGTCCGAGTCCACGCCAAAGGCGTAAACGCGCGCATGCTCCAAAAAGCGTCCGACGATAGAACGGACATGCACGTTCTCGGTCTTGCCCGGAACGCCCGGCTTGAGGCACGAGATGCCGCGGATGATCATGTCAACGCGGACTCCTGCGCACGATGCCTCGGCGATCTTGTCGATGACCTCGCGGTCGGTGAGTGAGTTGAGCTTAAAGAACACACGGGCGGGCTCGCCAGCGAGGGCGCGCTGGATCTCGCGATCCAGGCCGCGCATGATGAGCGGTTTGAGGCCCACGGGCGCCACGCCCAGGAAGCGGTAATCGCCGCGCAGGTTGCCCAGCGACAGGTTGCGGAAGAACAAGTTGGCGTCCTCGCCGATGCCGGGATGGGCGGTCATGAGCATAAAGTCGCTGTAGAGCTTGGCCGTCTTCTCGTTAAAGTTGCCGGTGCCCAACAGCGTCAGGCGTGTAAGCGCCATGCCTTCGCGATAGGTGAGCTGGCAGATCTTGGAGTGGCACTTAAAGCCTTCGGAGCCGTAGATAACGGTGCAGCCTGCCTCTTCCAGACGCTCGGCCCACTCGATGTTGTTCTGCTCGTCGAAGCGGGCGCGGAGCTCCATGAGCACCGTGACCTCTTTGCCGTTCTCGGCGGCATCGATCAGCGACTCGCACAGGCGGCTCTGCTTGGCCACGCGGTAGAGCGTGATGCGCAGTGAGATACACTCGGGGTCGTAGGCGGCCTCGTGCACCAGATCCAGGAAGGGGTTCATGGCCTCATAGGGATAAAAGAGCAGCTTGTCGTGCTGAAGTACCTGCTCGCGGATGGAGCGGGTCATATCGATGGTGGGGTTGGGCTGCGGCTTAAACGGCGTAAAGAGCAGCTCGTTGCGCAGGTGCTCGGGAATCTTGCCCTCAATGCCAAAGACATAGCCCAAGCTGAGCGGGATATCGCAGGTAAAGACCGAGCGACGCGAGAGCTCGAGCGCCTTGCGGATAGTCTTGAGCGTTGCTTTTTCGAGTGAGCCCGAGACGGCGAGCACTACCGGCTGCAGGCGCAGGCGCTTCTTGAGGATGCGCTTCATATGCTGGCGGTAGTCCTCTTCCTCCTCGACGCCCTCGCCGTCCGGATCGATGTCGGCGTTGCGGGTGACGCGGATGAGCGCGCGGTCGAGCGGCTTATAGGAGCCAAAGCAGCTGTCCAGACAGGCAAGGATGACGTCCTCGAGCAGAATGTAGGAGTAGGTGCCGGTGGGCGAGGGGATCTCGACCACGCGGTTCATCGAGGCGGGAATCTCGATCAGGCCCAGCAGACTTTCCTCGTCGGTGACGCCGTCCAGGCCGCAGGCCAGGTAGAGTGCGCCGTTGCGCAGGTTGGGGAAGGGGTGGCGCGGGTCAATCACCAGCGGTGAGATGACCGGCGACACGTAGGCCTGGAAGTAGCGGGTGACAAAGGTGCGCTCCTCGGGCGTAAGCGAATCGACACGCGCGCGGTGAACGCCCAGGGCGTCGAGCTTGCCCTCGATGTTCTTAAAGATGGACTCCCAACGGGTAAGGAGCCCGGGCAGCTCTGCCATGACAGCATCGACCTGTTCGGAGGCGGTCATATTGCTCTTGTTGTCGACAGGCTGCTTTTTGAGCTCGGCAAGGTCGGACAGGCCACCCACGCGCACCATGAGGAACTCATCGAGGTTTGACTCGAAGATCGAGACGAACTTAAGGCGCTCGAACAGCGGCACGGACTCATCAAAAGCCTCGTCGAGTACACGGTTGTCAAAGCGTAGCCAGCTGAGCTCTCGGTTCTGCGTGTACGAGAAGTCGCGCGGCGG
>CABQHR010000239.1 GCA_902463875.1 uncultured Collinsella sp. | reverse complement strand
GTCGAGACCATGCCCGAGTACTATGCCGACACGCAGGCTCGCGTGACGTCCGAGAACTTTTACTGGGCCAACCGCCTGATTGGCGCCCTGGCCGATGTTCGCTTCCATGAGTGCGGTCGCGCGGTCGAGGATTATCAGGAGAAGGTCGGCGGCATGGGCCACAAGCAGATTCACGACGTCGATGCCGCCGTGGCCGCGCTGCCCGAGGCCGAGGTGCCCGCCGAGCTCGCCCGCGCCAACGAGGAGTTTGCCGAGCGTGTGCGGGTGGAGACCGATGCCCTGCTGGGCAAGGTCCTCTACACCACGAGCTGCGCCATGAAGAATTCCTTCGCGATGAACGACAATGTGAGATAAAGGCCGTATTGCAACGAGCGAGCGGGGCAAACGCCGTCAAAGGCTTTGCCCCGCTCGATTTCTATCTTGGCAGTAAAACGATTTTGTGTCGTTCGCCCAATCTTGGGTACAAGAAGGCCAATGCAGTTGTTCATGATTGGAGCCAACCATGGTTATGAAACTCGATCAGCTTGTTAACGGCGCCATCAACGTGGGCTTCGGCGCCGCCGCCGTTGCCGTCGAGGGCGGCAAGAAGGTTCTCGACGACCTCGGTACCAAGGGTGAGCAGGTCCGCAAGGATGCCGGCACCCCCGATATCGCCCGCAGCGTGTCCGATATGTTCGAGCAGGCGGGTGGCACCATCTCCGACCTGACCGAGCGCCTAGGCATGCAGAGCGAGACCGCGGCACAGCGTGTGCTCGACGAGCTCATCCTGGCCCGCGTCCGCGTTATGACCGCCCCCGAGCGCACGGCCTTCCTGGCCCATGTGCGCGACATCGTCGATTCGGTCGAGGACAACGTGACCTCGGTGCCCGTCGAGTCCGTTGAGCCCGACGACGCAGAGGACGCCGAAGAGGCCGAGTAGCAGCGCAGATGGCAGATTCCACCACCGATTACAACAAACTAGATCCCTTAGGTGACGAAACGGCGGTTGTCGATGAGGTCGAGGCCGCCGTCTCGGGCGCTCGCAAGAAGCCGCGCGCTGTCGATATGGTCCCCGAGGAGCCCGACGCGATGGCACCGGACGAGGAATACCAGCTCACGCCGGCAGGTCGTCGCGAACGCATCGGGCAGATCGTTCGCCTGGTCAAAAAGTATCGCGTATGGGATAACCTCACGCCGGTGCGTCTGCGTCGTCTGCTCGAAGAGCTCGGCCCCATGTTCGTTAAGATGGGGCAGATTCTGGCCAACCGCTCCGAGATTTTGCCGCAGCGGTTTTGCGACGAGCTGCGCCGCCTGCGCTCCGACGTAGAGCCGGTGCCATATGAGGTAGTGCTCCGCTGTCTGGAAGAGGAGTACGGCCAGCGCCTGGGGCAGATGTTCGACGCGATCGATCCCAATCCGCTCGGTAGCGCGTCGCTTGCGCAGGTTCACCGTGCCCGCCTGGTGACGGGCGAGGACGTGGCCGTTAAGGTGCAGCGCCCCGGCGCGCAGCAGGTCATGGCGCAGGACATCGACATCATTCGCTCGGTGGTGCGCATCGTTTCCAAGTTCGTCAATACCGATCAGTTCGTTGACCTGCACGGCGTGGTCGAGGAGCTGTGGACCTCGTTTCGCGAGGAGACCAACTTTTTGGCCGAGGCCAAAAACCTCAACGATTTCTATGAGTTCCATAAGAGCGTGCATGGCGTGTCGTGTCCCAAATCCTACTTGGACCTTTGCACCGAACACGTCGTGGTCATGGACTACATTGACGGCATCTCGATTGCCGATCCCGAGCGCCTGGTGGCCGAGGGCTATGACCTGGAAAAAATCGGCTCGGCGATTGTCGAGGACTATTCGACGCAGGTGCTCGATGATGGCTTTTTCCATGCCGACCCGCATGCGGGAAACATCATTCTCAAGGACGGTGTCGTTTACTTTATCGACCTGGGCATGGTCGGGCGCATGTCGAGCCACGACCGCGGCATCGTCAAGGACATGATTTTTGCCGTGGCCGAGGGCGACGTGCCCAAGCTCAAGGATTCGCTTATGCGCTTTGCCGTGACGCGCGGCGACTCGGCCGAGCTCGACCATTCGGCCTTTTTGTCCGATTTGGACTTTATCGTTGCCGACTTTGCGGGGCTCGATCTTAAGGACCTGGATATCGGCGAGTTTTTGACCTCGCTGCTTAATCTGGCGCGCAAAAACGACGTTGAGCTGCCGAGCGTGGTGACAATGTTCGCGCGCGGCATGGTGACGCTTGAGGGCCTGCTGACCGAGTACATGCCCAACGTCAACATGATCCAGATTATCCAGGCGCACATCAAAAACGAGAAGAGCACCTATGCGCGCGTCCGCGAAATGGGGCGCGATCTTGCCGCGAGCAGCTATCGCGCGGCAAAGGGTTCGCTCGAGGCGGCCGAGTATCTGGGCTTGGCGTCTCGCATGCTCACGCGCGGTCAGCTTAAGGTGAACACGCAGATCATGAGCAGCGATAAGGCGCTGCGGCAGCTGGGTGGAATTATCGACCGCATGTCGATGGCAATTGTGATCGCCGGTCTGTTTATCGGCTCGTCGGTGGTGTACTACGCGCGCATCGAGCCGGTTGTGTTTGGTATCCCGGTCA
>CABQHR010000238.1 GCA_902463875.1 uncultured Collinsella sp. | reverse complement strand
TCGTCGGTGGTGTACTACGCGCGCATCGAGCCGGTTGTGTTTGGTATCCCGGTCATTGGCTTTATGGGCTACGTGAGCGCGCTGGTGCTGGCGCTTATGCTGGGCCGCAATATCTGGCTCAACAGTCACGGCGGCAAGCACTAGAGGCCGCGACCGTCACCGCATTTTCCTATCGCAAACAATAGCTTTTACCTTGGGCTTCGCCTGCGTGCGAGGCCCTTTTGCGTGCTACCATATCGACGGTAATAATCGATGGCCTAGATGGTGGTGCGGAGACGCACGAATGCGCGGTTTTCCTGCGCGTTTGGGAGAATCGGGGTGCAAGTCCCCGGCTGTACCAGTAACCGTAATTCCTCTTGGCTCGGGATGCACGCGCCGCAGATCGGACGGCGCGCCCGGGTCGTTAAGGTTAAGTCGGATCGCCTCCCATCTTGCACGCGGCCGCGGCGCATGCCGCTGGTACGCGTTGGGCTCTGGAAGGAAGGGGGACCCCGATGGGGGTACTCAAGCGCGATATGCGCGACGACGTGGGGCAGCCGCTGAGCAATGCTCCAAGTGCAGACAGTAGGAGACAAATGGATATGTTTGAGGACGAGCGCCAGCGCGCCTCGTGGCGTCGTCATGGAGCGATTGCCCGTGGCGTAGCCAAGCGCGGTCTGGTGGCGTTCCTAGCTTTTGCCATGGCTTTTGGCACCACGCCGGCGCAACTTTGGGCCGAGGGCGCCGAGGGCATTGCCGAGGCTGTGGCGCAGGCTGCGACGGGCGGCGAGGGCGCGGCCGCCGACGATGGCACCGCTGCCGACACCGGCGCGAACAGTGCGGCGGCGAGCGCTGCTGTCGATGGCGCCGGCGCAGATCAGGGCGCAACTGCGAGTGCCGCGAATGGTGCTGACACCGCCGCAGACAACGCGACTGAGTCCGAGAACTCTCCCGCGGTGCCTGCCGCTTCGGAGCAGGGCGAGACAGGGGTTGCCGCCGCGTCCGCCACAACGCTTTCCGATGAGGCAAAGGTCTTCATTCAGGACGTCAAGGATAAGGACAACTCGTATTCCACGAAGTCTGGCGCGCTCAGCGCGGGCGATACGCTCTGGGCAAACATGTACGACGAGGTCGAGGATGACTGGTACGGCACTTCGACTGAGTCCGTTGCCAATCCCGGCACCTGGACTTACACCTGGCTCGCCGGCACGACCAGGGCCAGCAGCAACGTCGCCGACTACACCGAGATCGTAGGCCACGAACAGTCGCTTACCGTCACCGCCGCGATGGAAGGCAAATACTTCATCTGCAAGGTAACGGTTGATGGCAAGGACTACTATGGTCCGTCCGTTTCTTCCGGCTCGGGCATCAATGCCAACTACATTCCTGGCCCCGTGCTGGGCGCCGGCCAGATGGAGCTTAACAGCGTCAAGCTGAATAGCGACACGCCGAGCATAGGCGATACCCTGACGGCGACTCCGTACATAAGCTCTTATCAGCAAGCCCCCGCCAATGCCAAGATTACCTACACGTGGTCCGCATCCACCTCGCAGTACTCGGGCTTTACCAAGATCGAGGGCGAGACGGGTGCTTCGCTCGTGGTGGGCGACGACCTTGAGGGCAAGTACATCAGGGTCGAGGCCAACGCTGGCGTCAACACGGTGAACAAGACCACTTCCAGCAAGGTCAAACAGGCCGGTGCGGTCGAGCTTTCGGCCGTGTCTATCGTTAACACCAGGGACAACACGAGCGTCTTTGCGGTGGGGGATACCGCTAAGGCCCGCGCCAAGGAGAAGGGCGGCGCGTACGGCGCGTTCGTCGACGCGAGCAAGCTCAACTATCAGTGGCAGTGCTCTGACACCAAGAGTGGCACGTATGCCGACATTGCGGGTGCCACGGGTGAGACCCTCGAGCTAACCGATGCTTTGGGTGGCAAGTACCTCAAGTGCAAGGTGTCCTCGAAGATCGGCTCTTCGAGCATGGCCAACAACACGGGCGCTCTCGTTGCGGCTACCGGTTCAATTAATGTTACGAACGTGACTATGAGCCCGACTTCGGGCAAAGTCGAGGTTGGTTCCACGATTACGGCGACCGCCAAGGCGGGCTCCACCGACGTTACCTCCGACTCGCATGTCACGTGGCAGTGGTACAAGGGCAAGTCGAATACCGCCAGCTCGTGCAATACGCCTATCGAGGGTGAGACCGGTAACACCCTGACGGTGACCGCCGCCCTTAAGGGCTGGTACGTCGTGGCCAAGGCCAACGGCGGCTATGGCGAGCAGAAGCCGTACTATGCGGCGGGTCCTGTCTCCGTCGCTGGCCAAGTTGAGCTTTACGACGTGCAGTTCGAGGGCTCTCCCGCCACCAATGGCGTGCACGTAGGCGATACGCTCAAGACCAAGGTGCGCAAAAAGGACGGCTCCAACTATCACTATATCGACCGCACCGACAATGTGACCTATCAGTGGCAGTGTGCAAACACCAGCTCGAGCTACGACTCCGCTTACACCGATATCCCCGGTGCCACCGAGGCCACCTATACCGTTGACGCCGCCTATGCCGGCAAGTATCTGCGCGTGAAGGTGACGAGCGAAAACACCGTTTCCAGTACGCAGAAGAAGAGCT
>CABQHR010000237.1 GCA_902463875.1 uncultured Collinsella sp. | reverse complement strand
GATGAGCCGTATCGCGAGATTGTCTATGGCGCCGAGGTGCCTTGGGTGCCTTCGATCTACGAGCACACCATCGTGTGCTACTCGTATTCCAAGTCGCTTTCGCTACCGGGCGAGCGCGTCGGGTGGATCCTGGTTCCCAATACGAATCCTCAGGCAGCTCGTCTAATGCCCGCCGTTGCCGGTGCCGCCCGTACGCTGGGCTTCGTGTGTGCACCGGCGCTCTTCCAGCGTGTAATCATCGACTGCATTGATGAACCGAGCGATGTCGAGGCCTATGCTCGCAACCGCACCGCGCTTACCGATGCACTAGCGGAGTACGGCTACACCTATGTTGAGCCGGATGGCGCGTTCTACCTATGGGTGAAAGCGCTGGAGTCCGATGCGAATGCGTTCTGTGAGCGCGCGAAGAAGCATGAGCTGCTCGCGGTGCCTTCGGATAGCTTTGGCATGCCGGGCTGGTTCCGCCTGGGCTACTGCGTGAGCTATGAGACAATCGTCAACTCTCTGCCTGCCTGGAAGCAGCTGGCCGACGAATATCGTCGAAAGTAAAGCGCTCTGCTTACAATGTTTTACGTGAAACGGGGTTTGGTTTTAAGCCAGACCCCGTTGTCTATGCCGTTGTGTGATTGGGATGAAGCAGTTTTACGACTGCCGAAAGCTATGCGTACAATGAATATACGCGACGGCCATACTGGACAAGGAGACCCGATGCCCTACCTTCTTTCTTGTGATATTCATACTCATACGATGTTCTCTGCGCATGCGTACTCAACCATCGAGGAGAACATCTATTGGGCGGCGGAGCGCGGCCTTCAGGTGCTCGGTTCCGCCGATCATTTAAGCTCGATGGTTACGCCTTGTCCCAATGACCTGCGCAGTTTCCAATTCTTTATTAACCAGGATATCTGGCCGCGCATTTGGAGCGGCGTGCTGGTGCTGCGTGGTGCCGAGGCTGATATCGTTTCGCTGGACGGCAGCTTGTTTGGCGAAGACATTCCCGTTTCGCTCGATATCGCCGGCGATCCGTATAGTCGTGAGCATTCGCTGTTCGATTTGGTGACGCGTAATTTGGATTATTTGGTGGCAAGCGTGCATAACCCGCAGTTTGCCGAAGGCGCGACGCTCGCCCAAACGACCCAGATGTACATCAATGCCCTGGAGCACCCCAAGGTGTTCATGCTTGGGCATGCGGGTCGTTCGGGCGTGCCGTTCGATATCGATGAGGTGCTGTTGGCGGCCAAGGCCAAGCACAAGATTATCGAGATCAACAACCATAGTCTTGAACACGGTGTCGACACTGAGCATTGGGCCGTATGCCGCAAGATCGCCGAGCGCTGCGCCGAGCTGGGCGTGGGTATTGGCGTGTCGACCGATGCCCACATTGGCATGGCCATTGGCAAGCTCGATCACGCGCGCAAGATGCTCGACGAGATTCACTTCCCGCTGGATTTGATCGTGACGCGCGACCGCGAGACGCTGCTGCGCGAGATGGCGGCAGCCGGCGTGTGTGACCTGCGCAAGGGGATGTAGCGGAGTTCATAAACCAAGCGAAGGGGGCGGTCCAGACGGGCCGCCCCCTTTCTTGTCTCGAAAATCTACCGGGGTGGATTAGCGGCGCTCGAGGACCGCTACGGTTTCGGTGTGGTCGGTATGGGGGAACATGTCGACGGGCGTGATCTTGAGCAGGCGATAGCCTCCGTCGAGGAGCTGGTGCAGGTCGCGCTCTTGGGTCACAGGGTTGCAGCTGATATAGGTGATGCGGCGCGGCTTGAGTGCGCAGGCGGCTTCGAGGAACTCGGGGGTGGAGCCGGCGCGCGGCGGGTCGATGGAAAGGACATCGATCCGCTCGTTGTTGTCGGCGGCGTCCAGGATGTAATCGGTGGCGTCGTCGGCCATAAACCAAGCGCTGCGGGTGAGGCCGTTGAGCTCGGCATTGCGGCGTGCGTCGGCAATGCCCGCCGGGTTGCGCTCCACACCGAGCAGCATGATTCCGATACCCTTGTTCTGGGCTTCTTTAGCTGCGCAAAGACCGATGGTGCCGCTGCCGCAGTAGGCATCCATAAGCACATCGTCCTGGCGCAGATCCATGCCATCGATAGCGAGCTGGTAGAGCAGCTCGGTCTGCTGCGGGTTGGTCTGGTAGAACGCGGTAGGGGAGATATCGAATTCGCAACCGAGCAGCTGGTCGCGCATGCACTCGGCGCCATAGACGATGCGAGTCTCCTCACCCAAGATGGCGTTACCGGGGCGTCCGTTGATGTTTTGGGCAACGGTGACGATATGCGGATCGAGTGCGGCGACAGCCTCAAAGAACTCCTGCGCATGCGGCAAGTCGCGCTGAGCGGTCACGAGGGTGACCATAATCTGGTCGGTACGCCAACCGCAGCGGACGACGGCATAGCGGAGCAAGCCCAGATGCTTGTCCTCGTTAAAGGCGGGAATGTGCAGGCGCTCAGCTTCACGCGCGATGCCGTTAAGAATCTGTCGGGCGCCCGGTACCTCGACGGGGCATTCGGGCACGGCAACGATTCTGTGCGAACCGCGCTCAAAGAAGCCGCAGCGGACAGCGCCCTCCTTACCGGGAGCAAAGGGAGTGGCAGCCTTATGACGAAAACCACGCGGCGCAGGATACTTGCCCGGGTCGC
>CABQHR010000236.1 GCA_902463875.1 uncultured Collinsella sp. | reverse complement strand
CAGCAGCTGCGAGAGCGCCGAGAGCGCCATGCCCAAATACGTTAGGAATTTACGGTCGCCGGCATATGCAAGCAGCTCGCCGATGCCTCCACCTTCCCTTTTTGATCCCTTTGCCATGAGATTCCTTTCTAACGGCTTGAGAGTTAACCGTAATGAACTTATCATTGATATGTTAGCCATGGCTCACAATCGAGCCAGGCGTGGACGTTTCCGCAAAGGAAAGGGACGCTTTTGCAAATACGGCGGGCAGCGACCGACATAACCGAGCTCTACGCACCGCAGTTTGAGCAGTTTGGCCTGGAGCTTACCGGCAAGGGCGCCGTCTTTACCGGCGAGGTGGCAAACGATCGGGCGCACGGACGCGCATGGATCATGCCCCTCTCCCCTGCCTGCATCGTCATGGAGCATTACATTACCCCGACGCACGATATGTACCTGGCCGAATACACACCCGAGCCGTACGCCTGCGTGAGCGAGGTCAGCGCGCCCACACTTACATGCATGCCCAAGGCTGGCATAACGCCTGCGAACCTTAAGCCACTGCGCGGGCCGTGGCCGAACAGCGCGGTGTGCAGCTTTGTCCAAGATAGCTGCGGCGAGGAGCTAAGCCCGCTGTTTGCAGGGCAACTCTATCACTCACGCTCGGTGCTCTTTTTGCCCGGGTATTTTGACGAGCTGGAGCATTGCTATCCCGCCGAGTTCGCGGGGGTCTTTGAGGCGTTTGCCGAGCCCTGGCACGAGGAAGCGACGTCTGCCATCTGCCACACGCTGCGCCGGATTAACGAAGACCGCGCCCGCACCGTAGGCGGACACGTCTATATGCAGGGCATCGTGGAGACCATGGTCGCGGAGCTCGCCTGTTCGCGCGCGGCCCACAAGCAGGCGCGGCAGGCGGCAGACACACGCGTCAGCATAACCATTGCCGAAGAAGCAACGGCAATGATTGAGCGCGCGCTCGACAAAGGCAGACGTGTGGGTATCAACGAGGTGGCCGAGAGGCTCTACACAAGCCGCTCCAAACTATGCGCTACCTTTAAGGCCCAAACTGGCGAGTCCCTGGGCGCCTACATTCGCAGACGCCGTATGGAGCGAGCACAGGACCTTTTGGCCGATAGCGGGCTCACGATAGCGCAGGTGGCAGAGCGACTCGGCTATCCCCAGCAGGCCGCCTTCGCCCAAGCCTTCAAGCAACACACCGGCACAACCCCCACCACCTGGCGCTCCCAACATATATAAAGAATGAGGGCGCCATCGGCGCCCTCATTCACTCTATTCCATTCAGCCCCACCTGACCCGAACGGCCGAGTCGTCACGGAACCGAGGGGCCGGGCGCAGGGCCTTGCCTCTCAATGAGTTCCCTTCAAAACAATGGGCGTGCCGACGGCACGCCCATTCACTCTATTCCATTCAGCCCGCCTGACCCGAACGGCCGAGTCGTCGCAGAACCCGGGAGCCCCGGCAGGGCGGGTGCTTGCTCCAAATGAGTTCCGCATGCAAAGAAGGCCACTAAATGTGGCCTTCGTCTTGCATAGGACTGTTTGAAATTTGGAGGAAATACCCCGGCGACTCGGGGCTTCCCCGGCCTCGCAGCTACGAGAGCGACGTTCTCAGCAACTCGTTGAAGAGCTTCGGGTTGCCCTTGCCGCGGCTCGCCTTCATGCACTGGCCCACCAAAAAGCCGATGACCTTCTGGTTGCCGTCACGATACTGCTGCGCCTGCTCGGCACAGTTCGCCAGCACCTCGTCCACAATCGGCTGCAGCGCGCCGGCATCGCTCACCTGACGCATACCGCGCTCGTCAACGATCTTGTTGGGGTCGTCGCCGGTCTGGGCCATGGCCTCAAAGACCTCGTGCGCCTGGTTGGAGCTGATGGCATCGGTCGCCAACAGCTTGGCAAGGGCAGCCACCTGAGCCGGTGCAATGCCGGACTCGGCAAGCGACACGCCCGCGCCCTTAAGATAGGCGATCATCTCGTTGACCAGCAGGTTCGCGACCGTCTGGGCCTCCTTGCCGGCCATACCGGCAGCGGCGGCCTCAAAGAACTCGGCAAACTCGGGGTCGCCGGCAATCTGCTCGGCGTCGGCGGCCTTAATGCCAAAGTCGGTCTCAAAACGGGCACGCTTGGCATCGGGCAGCTCCGGGATCTCGCCGCGGCAGCGGTCGATAAACTCGTCGTCCAGGTCGAACGGCGCCAGATCGGGATCGGGGAACAGACGATAGTCGTCGGCCGTTTCCTTCACACGCATGACCACGGTGCGCTTGCGACTGGGCTCCCAGTGGCGGGTCTCCTGATAGATGATGCCGCCCTCCTCAAGCACCTCGGCCTGACGGCAGATCTCGTAGGCAAGGCCGTCGTGCAGGCTCTTGAACGAGTTGAGGTTCTTAAGCTCGGTCTTGGTGCCCAGCTTGGTCTCGCCGCGGCGACGCAGCGACACGTTACCGTCGCAGCGCATGGAACCCTTCTCCATGGAGCAGTCGGAAATGCCCAGCGTCACAAAGATGCGACGGAGCTTTTCCATAAACAGGCGAGCCTCCTCGGGCGTGCGCAGATCGGGCTCAGTCACGAGCTCAATCAAAGGCGTGCCGCAGCGGTTGTAGTCGACGAGCGACTCGGCCGCGGCGGTAATGCGGCCCTCGGCACCGCCCACGTGCACCATCTTGGCGGC
>CABQHR010000235.1 GCA_902463875.1 uncultured Collinsella sp. | reverse complement strand
TTCGTTCGGAAGGGGTCCTGCGTTATCGCGACCTTCCGTGGCGCCGCACGCGCGATCCGTATATCATCTGGCTCTCCGAGGTCATGCTGCAGCAGACGCAGGTGCCGCGCGTCGAGACGCGCATGCCGGCGTGGCTCGACCGCTTTCCGACCGTCCAGGCGCTCGCTCAGGCCGCCCCATCGGACGTTTTGGATGCGTGGCAGGGGATGGGCTACAATCGCCGCGCTCTGGCGCTTCACAGGGCCGCACAGAGCGTCGTGGAAGACTGGGACGGGGTGTTTCCGCATGAGACGCGCGACCTGGTCGCGCTACCCGGTATTGGCCCGGCGACGGCGCAGGGCATCCGCTCGTTTGCGTTCGATCTTCCGGGCGTGTATCTGGAGACCAACGTGCGCACGGTCTTTCTGCATCATTTCTTTCCCGATGTTCCTGCCGTTCCCGATCGCGAGCTGGTGCCGCTGATCCAAGCTGCTTGTCCGGCTGCCCCCGGTGCGGTAGCGGACGAGATCGCGCCCTTCGCCGTGCCTCAAGACGATGCCGACACGCCGCGCGCGTGGTACTACGCGTTGCTGGATTACGGCGCGTACCTCAAAAAGACGTTGCCCAATCCTTCCAGGCGCTCGGCAGGCTATAGCCGTCAGTCCAAGTTTGAGGGCTCGCGTCGCCAAAAGCGCGCCCACATCGTGCGCATGCTGCTGGCGGCGCGCAACGGGCACCCGGCGGGCATTACGCTCGATGAGGCTGTTGCTGGTGTTAACGAGGTGGAGGCAGCCGCCGGCCGAGAGTCGGTCGAGCGTGAGTTGGTCGTGGGTATTTTGGCCGATCTTGAGCGCGAAGGCTTTTGCCGCGCCGAGGGCGACCGTTGGCTGAGCGTATAGCTCGCCCGAATCTGAAGAACAGGATTGTAAGGTTTAGATTCTGCGCATGAGGGCATCCTAAAGACAAGGCCGCTCAAAGCCTATGGGCGGCATGTGTTGAAGGGAAGTACACCTATGGATTTTGAGAACTCCCAAACCAAGAAGAACCTCGAGACCGCTTTTGCCGGTGAGTCCCAGGCGCACACCAAGTATCGCTACTATGCCTCCAAGGCCAAGAAGGACGGCTACGTTCAGATCTCGAATATCTTTGCCGAGACCGCGGGCAACGAGTCCGAGCACGCCAAGCTGTGGTTTAAGTATCTGCACGACGGAGCCGTTCCCGACACCTTGGACAACCTGCGCGATGCCGCCGCGGGCGAGAACTACGAGTGGACCACGATGTACGACGAGTTTGCCAAGACCGCCGAGGAGGAGGGCTTTGCCGAGATCGCCGCGAAGTTCCGCGGTGTCGCCGCCGTCGAGAAGGCCCACGAGGAGCGCTACAACAAACTCGTCGAGCGTATCGAGTCGGGCGAGGTGTTTGAGCGCGAGGGCGTAAAGGTGTGGAAGTGCCTGAACTGCGGGCACCTGCATGTTGGTGCCGAGGCGCCCGAGGTGTGCCCGGTGTGCAACCACCCGAAGGCGTACTTTGAGGAGCAAGTGGTGAACTACTAGCGCGTGGCGCTTGCGTGAGCTGGGCCGGGAGGGCCGGACTACCTTCCCTCCTCGCTCACGGCTTCGCAGGGCAACTGCTGGTTTCACCGCTCCGGGCGTCAGACCCGCGGCGCATCCCTTTCCCTCTCGCTCACGGCTTCGCAGAGTCGCGCGAGGCAAAGGCATACGCCGCGGGTCTGACGGCGCGGGCTTGCCAACGAGTTTTGGCTAATAGATTGGTTTGCGTGCCGCCCCTTTTGGGGCGGCACGTTTTTGTATGGGGCCAGTTGGGGCGGTGATGTTGCTTAGGGGGTACACTGGGTAGCGTTGGCTATTCGTTTCCTCTTGTGAGGTGTTGGTTATGGGTAAGAAATCTCGGGCTCGGGTGGCTGCTGCTGGGACTCGTAAGGATCCTGAGCGTCGGGTTGTTGAGGGCGATAAGGCCGAGCGTGCCGATAAGGAGAAGAAGGTTGGGGCGCATGCTCATCCTGAGTGGGCACCGCATCTCAACTCTGCTAGTGAGGATTTGACTGCCAAGCTGTTTACTCTGGTCGAGGTTATCTTGGGTGTGGTGCCCGTGGTGGTCATTGGCCTGTTTCTGGCCTCTAAGGATGCCACGAGCGTGGATAAGCTCACCGATGTCTTTTCTCAGGACCCCTCGATGGTGGTTACGTTTATCTCTGCGTGCCTGCAGCCGTTTGTGGCATACATGTTGTACATGATTTATCGCAAATACTGCGAGGGCGATGCGGGCTTTGCCGCCGGTAACCTGATTGGACTCTTGTGCTCCGAGATTTTGCTGCTCAATATTCCCGGCGTCATCGGCATGGTCATCTTGTTGTGGCGTGTCTGGCGCAATGTTGCTCCGCACTTTGAGAGCTGGTTGTTTGAGCGCCGTGCAATGGGCGTGCTGGTCGACATCGCGGGCTCACTCGTGATCCTAGTCCTGGCGTTTATGTGTGCCACCGCAGCTCGAGGTCTCGCGGGCATGTAATCTGCTTTCACCGACTGCGGAGCGCGGGGCAACTGCTGGCTTTACCGCTCCGGGCGTCAGACCGGCGGCGTATGCCTTTGCCTCTCGCTCACGGCTTCGCAGGGTCGCGCGAGGCAAAGGCGTGCGCCGCGGGTCTGACGGCGCGGGCTTGCCAACGAGTTTTGGCTAATAGATTGGTT
>CABQHR010000234.1 GCA_902463875.1 uncultured Collinsella sp. | reverse complement strand
GCGGTGCTTTTCTCATTGCAGCGCAAGGTCTAGGCGGCAATATGCCCATTGCGGGTATCGCCTGCGGCATCGCCTCGGCATTTTGCTATGCGCTGATGGTCATCGCTAGCAAGGGTGCACCACACATCGAAGGCCTCGAGAACTCCACGCTCCAGGTGAGCGCCGCCTTTGTGACCGCGCTGGTCCTTACGCTCATCACGCAGGGCGCTCCCTTATTCCTGTCTGCCGGCGTCGCCGCCAGTATTGATTGGCGCGCCGTCGTCATGCTCGGCGTCGTCAACACCGGCATCGGTTGCCTGCTCTACTTTAGTGCCGTCGCCAAGCTGCCCGTCCAGACCGTCGCGGTCGTCGGCTACCTCGAGCCGCTTTCGGCCGTCGTGTTCTCCGCCGCCCTTTTAGGCGAAGCCATAACACCGGTCCGCCTGATGGGCGCCGTACTCATCATCGGCGGCGCGATTTTTTGCGAACTCGCCGGCAAACGCGCAAACGCCAAGGCCGGCATCGCCCAGGCAGCACGTGCTTAAAAGCCCCTCTTCAGCTCAAAGCAGGGGCGCGTCCGCGGTTATCACATTGCAGCAAACCACACAGCCGGAAGTGCTCCTGCTTTGAAATGCTATCTGCGCAAACAACTGCTCCCCAGATGGGGATTATTGTCTAAAACACCCCAATGTGCCAAACTGCTCTTATATGTATAAAGATGGCATAAAGGTCTGCTGCTCTTTGCAGAGGCCAGATGTCTAAGGGAGTCCACGTGGCACACAACAAGCTGGAAGCAAGCCTCCAAGACCAGCATGTGCAGGGCGGGCATGGCGCCATCCCCCTCTCCGCTGGTATGCTGCTCGTTACGCTCGGCGTCGTCTACGGCGACATCGGCACGAGCCCCATGTACACCATGAAATCAATCGTCGCCAATAACGGCGGCATCGGCACCGTCAGCGAGGACATGATCCTGGGCGCGCTCTCGCTCGTCATCTGGACCATGACGCTCGTGACCACGGTCAAATACGTGCTGATCGCCATGAAGGCCGATAACCACAACGAGGGCGGCATCTTCGCCCTGTTTAGCCTGGTGCGCAAGGTGGCACCATGGCTGATTCTGCCCGCCATGATCGGCGGTGCAGCACTGCTTGCCGACGGCATCCTCACCCCCGCCGTCACGGTCACCACAGCCATCGAGGGTCTGCGCACCATCGAATGGGGCCATGCGCTGCTGGGTGACGGGCAGACCAACGTCATCATTATTACCATCATCATTATCTGCGGCCTATTTGCCATGCAGCGCGCCGGCACCTCGTCAATCGGCAAGCTGTTCGGCCCGCTCATGACGCTGTGGTTCCTGTTCCTGGCAGGCGCCGGTCTGTTCAACATGCTCGTCAACCTGTCCATCTTGCGCGCGCTCAACCCCATCCGCGGCATTATGTTCCTGTTCTCGCCCATCAACCATTCGGGCATTATGGTGCTCGGCTTTGTCTTCCTGTCGACAACCGGTGCCGAGGCACTCTACTCGGACATGGGCCACGTGGGCAAGGCAAACATCTATGCATCCTGGCCATTTGTTAAGGCGGCCCTTATCCTCAACTATCTGGGTCAGGGAGCTTGGCTGCTCGCCAACAACTCCAATCCCCAGATGCTCGCGATGGACATCGTCAACCCGTTCTATATGATGCTTCCCGAGCCCCTGCGCCCCTTTGCCATCGTGCTTTCGGCCGTGGCGGCCATCATCGCCTCGCAGGCGCTCATCACCGGATCGTTCTCGCTGGTATCCGAGGCCACGCGCCTCAACCTTATGCCGCATCTGCGCATCCACTACCCCAGCGACACCAAGGGTCAACTCTATATTCCGCTCGTCAACAACATCATGTGGGTCGGCTGCATCTTTATCGTGCTGCTGTTCCAAAACTCCGAGCGCATGGAGAGCGCCTACGGCCTCGCCATTACCGTGACCATGCTCATGACCACGACGCTTTTGACGAGCTACATCGCCGGCATCCTCAAGCACAAGCTGGGTGCCTGCGTCTTCGCCCTGCTCTTCGGTGCCATTGAGCTGTGCTTCTTCGCCTCGTGCCTCACCATGTTCTTTGACGGCGGTTACGTCATGATCTTCTTGGCCTCGCTGCTGTTTGGCCTTATGTATGTGTGGCGCCGCGGCACCGCCATCGAGCGCACGCAAACGATCCTGCTGCCCGTCTCCAAGTACATCGATCAGCTCAACCGCCTGCGCAACGACGAGACCTACCCCGTGCTCGCCGACAATCTGGTGTTCCTCACCAACAGCCCCGATCCGCTCACACTCGACCGCGACGTGCTCTATTCCATCCTGGACAAACATCCCAAGCGCGCCAAGGCATATTGGTTCATCAACGTGCACGTTACCGACGAGCCCTATACGCACGAGTATTCCGTCGAGACCTTTGGCACGGACTTTTTGTTCCGCGTGCGCCTGGACCTGGGCTTTAAGGTCAACCAGCGCGTTAATGCCTACCTGCGCCAGATCGTTGGCGACTTGATGGCATCGGGCGAGCTGCCGCCGCAGCATCACACCTACTCCATCTACGAGACACGCGGCAACGTGGGCGACTTCCGTTTTTGCATGCTGCGCAAGATGCTCGCCCCCGAAACGGACATCAACCGCAATGACCACCGCGTGATGGCCATCAAGTACGCCGTCCGCCGCGCCTGCGGAAGCCCGGCACG
>CABQHR010000233.1 GCA_902463875.1 uncultured Collinsella sp. | reverse complement strand
ATGGCGATCGCGGTGGCAACCGTGGTGGCTTCGGCGGCAACCGTGGTAACGACCGTGGCGGTCGCGGTGGCGATCGTGGCGGCCGCAACGGCGGCGGCTTCCGCGGCAACCGTTTCTAGGGGTTACGCGGTTTTACCAAACCGCGTAACTAGTTGACGCTGCGCGCCACCCAGGGCGACAATTTGTCATTCAAAAGGCAAGGCATGACCAGAAGGTCTATGCCTTGCCTTTTTCATGCCAACTTGTTCGCCTTGGGCGGCGCTCGCTGGCGTTGCCAAAACATCGGCGTTGCCTTGATCCAAACCTACCTACTCATTGGGGACAGACTTAAATGAGTAGTCATTGGGGATGTTCTTGTTTGGCTAGTCGTTTAAGGACGTCCCCAACGACTGCATAACGTGAGAGTGGATAATTTCCCGGTTTGGGCCTGTATTCGAGCTCAAAGTGGGAGATTATCCACTCTCGTCTATTAAGTGTCCGAAAATCCGCGCTCGTTTCGATTCCGCCTACATTTGTAGGAACAGTTCGTGGAGGCGGGTGTCTTCGTCGAGTTCGGGGTGGAAGGTTACGCCGAGCTGGTTGCCTTGGCGGGCAGCAACGATACGGCCGTCGACTTCCGCTAAGGCCTTGGCGTCACCGTGGACCTCGACGATGCGGGGTGCACGGATAAACGTCAGCGGTACCTCGCCATCGATTCCGGTCACTTGCCCCTTGGTTCGAAAGCTGCCGAGCTGTCGGCCGTAGGCATTGCGCTCGACGAGTACATCCATGGTTGCCAAACGCGGGGTGCCCTTATCGTCATGGACGGCAAGGTCGTGCGCCAGCAGAATCAGGCCGGCGCAGGTGCCTAACACGGGCATGCCCTCAGTAATGCGGGCGCGAAGCTCGTCGAGCATGCCCAGCTCATCAAGCAACTTTCCTTGAACGGTGGACTCGCCGCCAGGAAGTACCAGACGGTCAAAGTCCTGCCTCAAATCAGCCGCCTGCCTCAGCTCAATACAACGTGCGCCCAGCTCGGACAGCCTTGCCTCGTGCTCGGCAAAAGCGCCTTGGACCGCCAGCACGGCGAGCGTCTGGTCTGCATAATCGCTCATGTGCGATCCTTTCTGCTGGACTAGCGTCCGCGCTCCTCCATGATGATCTCAATCTCGTCGGCGTTGATGCCCACCATGGCCTCGCCCAGGTCCTCCGAAAGCTCGGCGATGAGCTTGGCGTCGGTGAAGTTGGCCACGGCCTTGACAATGGCGGCGGCGCGCTTGGCGGGGTCGCCGCTCTTAAAGATGCCCGAGCCGACAAAAACGCCCTCGGCGCCCAGCTGCATCATCAGCGCGGCATCGGCGGGGGTTGCTACGCCGCCGGCAGCAAAGTTCACGACGGGGAGCTTGCCCGTGGCATGGACCTCGCGCACCAGCTCGACCGGAACCTGCAGCTGCTTGGCTGCCTCAAAGAGCTCGTCGTCACGCAGGGCAACAACGTCGCGGATCTGCTTTTGGATCTTGCGCATGTGGCGCACGGCCTGGACCACGTCGCCCGTGCCCGGCTCGCCTTTGGTGCGGATCATCGTGGCGCCCTCGGCGACGCGGCGCAGCGCCTCGCCGAGGTCGCGGGCACCGCAGACAAACGGGACGTCAAACTGGGTCTTGTCGATGTGGTAGACATCGTCGGCGGGGGAGAGAACCTCGGACTCGTCGATGTAGTCGATCTCGATGGCCTGAAGGACCTGCGCCTCGACGATGTGACCGATGCGGCACTTGGCCATGACGGGGATGGAGACGGCCTCTTGAATGCCCTTGATCATCTTGGGGTCGCTCATGCGCGACACGCCGCCGGCGGCGCGGATGTCGGCCGGGATGCGCTCGAGTGCCATGACGGCGCAGGCGCCCGCCTCCTCGGCGATGCGTGCCTGCTCGGGCGTGGTGACGTCCATGATGACGCCGCCCTTGAGCATCTGCGCGAGTTCGCGATTGAGTTTGACGCGATCGGCCTTGCTGGTCTGTTCTGCCATGGTTGCTCCCTTGGTTGGCATGTGCATTGCTTGACGGAACATCCTATCGGGGAGCTGGGTATAGCGGAATAATCAGTTTTCGAGATAATAACAAGGTCAGACTAATACCAGATTGAATGACACGATAAGGTCAGGTGGCAAACTCATGCTTGACTACAATTTGGAACAACGTGGCGGAGCATCGCTCTATGAGTATGTTTACCAGCAAATTCGAGACGATATCGTCGCCGGCCGCATTGCCGCGGGGGAGCACCTGCCCTCCAAGCGTGCCTTTGCCAGCCATCTGGGAATCAGTGTCATTACGATCGAAAATGCATATAGCCAGTTGCTCGCCGAGGGTTATATTTGCTCAAAGCCGCGTCGTGGCTACTACGCGTGCGAGCTTCCGGATGCGCCGGTTTTGGCTTCGTCTGCGGAGGGCATCGACCGAGATGCCGCCTCCGTGGGCCCCAGCGCGCATGATGTCAACGGACAGGTCGAGCGATTCGATGCGCTTTCTCCTTCCGCCTTGGAGGCGGCGCGGCTTTGGCAAAGCGCACTACGGGCGACACTGACGTCCGAAGACGAACGTGAAATCTTTTCACCCGCGCCGGCGCAGGGCGCCGCTCGGCTGCGACGTGCGATTGCGCACCATCTACGCGGGACGAGGGGTATGAATGTCGACCCCAACAACATTGTTATCGGTGCGGGCGCCCAGCTGCTCGATACCATGTTGGTTCAGTTGCTTGG
>CABQHR010000232.1 GCA_902463875.1 uncultured Collinsella sp. | reverse complement strand
TACCTGATCCTGACGCTCGTGGCGAGCCGCCTGCTCGAGGCCTTTGGCAAAAAGCTTGGCGCCGAGGCCCCGGCAACGCTGCCCAGCTCCAACTAGGCTCAAGACGAGGAGAATCATCATGGCAGATACCGCCACTACCGGCACCGCGGCCGCCGCACAGACCAATGAGCCGCTTATCCGCGTCGAGGGCCTGCGCAAGAGCTTTGGCTCGCTCGAGGTGCTTAAGGGCATCGACCTCGCTGTCAATCCCGGCGAGGTCGTCACCATTATCGGCGCCTCGGGTTCGGGCAAGTCGACCTTCCTGCGCTGCCTCAACCTGCTCGAGACACCGGACGCGGGCCACATCTGGTTCCACGGCCAGGATCTTACGGCTGAGCGCTGCAACATCAATAAACTCCGCGAGGACATCGGCATGGTGTTCCAGGGCTTCAACCTGTTCAACAACATGGATGTGCTCGACAACTGCACGCTTGCGCCCGTCACGCTCAAAAAGATGAGCAAGGCCGAGGCAGAGAAGGTCGCAATGGAGCATCTGACGAGCGTGGGGCTCGAAAAGTTCGCGCACGCCGCCGTGGGTCGCCTGTCCGGCGGCCAAAAGCAGCGCGTGGCCATCGCGCGCGCCCTGTGCATGAATCCGCAGATCATGCTGTTCGACGAGCCGACTTCGGCACTCGACCCCGAGATCGTGGGCGAGGTGCTCGAGGTCATGCGCAAGCTCGCGGCCGACGGCATGACCATGGTCGTCGTCACGCACGAGATGGCCTTTGCCCGAACCGTGTCCGACCGCGTGGTCTTTATGGACAAGGGCGTGGTGCTCGAGGATGCCGCGCCGGCCGAGCTCTTCGGCAACCCCAAGCACCAGCGTACTCGCGAGTTCCTCTCTCGCTATCTCGAGGACAAATAACCGACGCAAACGCTTACGTTGCAGGGCCGCTCCCGTGGGGCGGCCTTTGTCGTCACAATCGAAAGGATGTCATGGCCGAGGTTTGGCGTTTCTTTGCGCATGAGGACGATTTTGCCGATATAGACGAGGCCGGCGCGTGCGAGCGCTTGGGCCGCGTGCTGTCGTTTCCAACCATCTCGAGCATGGATGCTGAGGCGGTGGACTGGCAGCCCTTCGATGACCTGCGCGCCTATATGCAGCAGGCATGGCCGCGCGTGTTTGCGGCGGGCGAGGTCGAGCTTATCGACCATTCACTGCTGGTGACGCTTGCCGGCAGCGATCCGGCCCTTAAGCCCGTTATGCTCATGGGCCACATGGACGTGGTCCCCGTGGTGCCCGGCACCGAGGCCGACTGGACACATGCCCCCTTTAGCGGGCACGTGGACGGCACCTACATCTGGGGCCGCGGCGCGATCGACATGAAGGATCAGGTCGCAGGCATTCTCGAGGCTGTCGAGTATGCGCTGGCGCACGGTTGGCAGCACGAGCGCACGCTGCTCCTGGCCTTTGGCCAGGACGAGGAGACTACGCAGTACGGAGCAGGCGCCATCGGTCGTGCGCTCGAGGAGCGCGGCATTGAGCTTGAGTACCTGATCGACGAGGGCGACTACCGCATCGTTCCGGCTGCCGAGTACAGCGCGGGCGAGGGTTGGCTCATGCACGCCGACCTGGCTGAGAAAGGTTATGCCGACATTGTGCTCAAGACGAAGAGTGAGGGCGGGCATTCGTCCAACCCCTACGGCGGCACATCGCTCGAGGTACTGAGCCGCGCTATCGCCGCAATCTGCAATATCGAGTGGCCGACGCGCGTGACCGACTTGCTTGCCGCCCAGCTCGTCGAGTTGGGGCTCTACACGGCCGATGAAATTGCCGCCAACGGGGACGCCATTGTCCGTGATTGCCTCGCCAGCAAAAAACTCTATCCGCTCGTGACCACTACCTGCGCGCCCACGCAGATCGAGGGCGGCAGCACCGGTGCCAACGTAATGCCGCAGGATATGTGGGCCAACATCAACTTTCGCATGCTCGAGGGCACGAGCGTGGCCGACGTTGTGGCGCGCTGTCGTGAGGCGGTTGCCGGGGCGGACCTTGCCGGTCGTGTCGAAGTGGAGCTGGGCCCCGGCAGCTCCGAGCCCTCGCCGTCCCCGCGCATCGGTGGTCCCGGCCTCGAGGCGGTTCGCTCCATCGCCGCCCACTATTTCCGTGATCCAAAGGGGACGGAGGAAAACGGATTATTCGAGCCAGTGGCAATTGTGCCCTCGACCGTGATCGGTGCGACCGACGCTGCCAACTACCAGCGTATTTGCCCTGAGTGCATTCGCTTCTCGGCCTTTGTGGTTGATGACGACAAGTGTGATCGCGGCGTCCACGGCACCAACGAGCGCATCACCCGCCGTGCCTACCTCCAGGGTATCCGCTTCCTCGTCGCTCTACTCCAAACGCTCTAGAATGTGATAAAGCGACAGTCCCTTTGTTAGCCGTTGGGGACGTTCTCAAACGACTAGTCGTTAAGGAACGTCCCCAACGGCTACGTCCACTCATTCCGTGCGGGTTATATGCAGGTTTGCCTGCGCACGCTATCATGTATGGGTTAGACCGCAACTATGTACCCCATACGCGAAGGGATGCGCATGTATCTGAAGATCGACATGTTCTAGCCGGGCTTACCCCCGTAGTGGCGCCGCGCGCCCCATCAACTCTGCCGATTTTCACCTTCAAGCATATAAAGGAGTCCCGCCATGCGCGACAAGCTCGAAAAGATTATCAAGGCCTACGAGGAGCTCGAGAAGAAGCTTTCCGACCCGGCCGTCGCCTCCG
>CABQHR010000231.1 GCA_902463875.1 uncultured Collinsella sp. | reverse complement strand
CGTCATGCAGGACTTGATCGGTTGGTTTATGGGCTTTACAAACACTGAAGGTGATGAGGATGAATAACGAAAACAAGGGCATTCACGCCACGGGGGTATCGTCGCGCGTGTGGATTGCGCTGGTCGCTCTATGCGTCGCCAATGTCGCAGCGCATCTGATAGTGATGCCGAGCTTGCCCGCGCAGATTCCCACGCACTGGGGCGCGAACGGCGCCGTCGACGGTTGGGGCCCTAGCTGGATGGCCTCCGCGCTCGGCGTGCTGCCTCTGGCGCTTCTCGCAATGTTCTGCGTGGTGCCGCGCATCGATCCCAAAGGTGAGGCATATCGAACCTCCGGCAAGTTCTATCAGGGCTTCGTAATCGCCTTCACCTTGTTCATGTGTGCCATAAGCTGGTTGGGTGAGCTTACGGTCTGGGGCGTGGTGCCGGCGGTCGGTTCGGTCAACGTGCTGATTTCCGGTGCTATCGGTTTGCTGTTCATCGGCGTAGGCAACTACTTGCCGCGTGTGAAGCAGAACTATACGCTCGGTATCAAGACGCCCTGGGCGCTTGCCGATCCCGAGAACTGGCGCCGTACGCAGCGCTTTGGCGGTGCCTGCTTTATGGTGTTGGGCATTGGCCTCATCGTAATGGGCGTGGCGGGTAGCGTGCTTTCGAGTGAAGTCGTCGCCGCGGTGATTGCGGTGCTGGCGTTTGGTTCGGCTGGAGCTGCCTACGTCTATTCGTATCTGCTGTGGCGCAAATCGCAGCGAGCCGTTCGCTAAGGTTGCGGAAAACTAGCGTACGCAGTTCATAGTATGTTCCGGGGGACTTTTCCCAGGTAGTATTAGGGGGTGTGGGCAACCATGCCCCTTTTTCGTTAAGTTTCAGAGCTGGTTTCCTCATTTCGTTTCCACTAAAGCGAATCAAGAATAGGGAAACGGCAGGTAGAAAGGATAAAACAGGCAAATGGCGGAGTTTATCTACCAGATGTATCAGGCTCGTAAGGCCCATGGCGACAAGGTGATTCTTGACGACGTGACCCTGAGCTTCTATCCCGGTGCCAAGATCGGCGTCGTGGGTCCCAACGGCATGGGTAAGTCGACCCTGCTCAAGATCATGGCCGGTATCGAGGAAGTCTCAAACGGCGATGCCAGACTTACCCCCGGCTACACCGTGGGCATCCTGCAGCAGGAGCCGCCGCTCGATGACGACAAGACCGTCATCGAGAACGTGCGCATGGCGTTTGGCGATATGATCGCCAAGGTCGATCGCTTCAACAAAATCGGCGAGGAGATGTGCGACCCGGATTGCGACATGGACGCCCTCATGGCCGAGATGGGCAAGCTCCAGGACGAGATCGACGCCGCCGACGGCTGGGATATCGATTCCAAGCTCGGTCAGGCCATGGACGCCCTGCAGCTGCCCGATTCCGACATGCCGGTTAACGTGCTCTCCGGCGGCGAGCGCCGCCGCGTGGCCCTGTGTAAGCTGCTGCTTGAGGCCCCCGACCTGCTGCTGCTCGACGAGCCCACGAACCACTTGGACGCTGAGTCCATCCTGTGGCTCGAGCACTTCCTGCACAACTACCAGGGTGCCGTCCTGGCCGTCACGCACGACCGTTACTTCCTGGATAACGTCGCCGAGTGGATCTGCGAGGTCGACCGCGGTCACCTCTATCCCTACAAGGGCAACTACTCCACGTATCTGGAGACCAAGGCCGCGCGTATCGAGGCCCAGGGCAACCGTGACGCCAAGCTCGCCAAGCGCATGGAGGCCGAGCTCGAGTGGGTGCGCAGCTCGCCCAAGGCTCGCCAGGCCAAGAATAAGGCCCGTCTGGCTCGCTACGAGGAGATGGAGGCCGAGGCCCGCGCAAGCCAGAAGCTCGACTGGACCGACATCCGCATTCCCGTGGGCCCCCGTCTGGGCAACAAGGTCTTGGAGGCCCATCACCTGCACAAGGAGTTCGATGGCCGCGTGCTCATCGACGACCTTTCGTTCACCTTGCCGCGCAACGGCATCGTCGGCGTGATCGGCCCCAACGGCGTCGGTAAGACCACGCTGTTCAAGACGATTGTGGGCCTGGAGCCGCTGACCTCGGGCGAGCTCGAGGTGGGCGAGACCGTCAAGATCTCCTACGTCGACCAGAACCGTGAGGGCATCGACCCCGACAAGAATCTGTGGGAGGTCGTCTCGGACGGCCTGGACCACATGATGGTTGGCGAGACCGAGGTTCCCAGCCGCGCCTATGTGGCGAGCTTTGGCTTTAAGGGCCAGGACCAGCAGAAGCGCGCCGGCGTGCTCTCTGGCGGCGAGCGTAACCGTCTGAACCTGGCGCTTACACTCAAGCAGGGCGGCAACCTGCTGCTGCTCGACGAGCCCACCAACGACCTGGACGTCGAGACCCTGTCCTCGCTTGAGGCCGCGCTGCTCGAGTTCCCGGGCTGCTCGGTCGTCATTAGCCACGACCGTATGTTCTTGGACCGCGTGGCAACGCACATTCTGGCGTGGGAGGGCACCGACGAGAACCCGGGCAACTGGTATTGGTTCGAGGGCAACTTCGAGGCCTATCAGGCCAACCGCATCGAGCGCCTGGGCGAGGACGCAGCCCAGCCGCATCGTATTCACCGCAAGCTCACGCGCGACTAGTTTTGTTACGCGGTTTTTCCAAACCGCGTAACGAGTTGACGCTGCAAACGCCCCTAAGCGGCAATCTGACGTTCAATCGTCGGTCGCGTACCGAAGTACGCTTCCCTCCTCTTTCACGTCACCTTGCTCGCTTAGGGGCGTTTTCGCTGACTTATGCTCAACCTGCG
>CABQHR010000230.1 GCA_902463875.1 uncultured Collinsella sp. | reverse complement strand
CCCAGCTTTAGGCCTGGAACCAACGGGCGGTGTTGCGCTCGTCGAGGGCCTTGAGGGTAGCGGCGGGATCGGCAACCTTCTGCAGGAACATCATGGCTGCGATGGCATACGGCTTGTAGCTGGCCTCCTTGTACATGCCCACGCGGTGCATGTCGAAGACGTCGGCGTTGACCTCGCCGTGCTCGCAGGAGACACCGGAAATGTCGGCGGGCAGCGGGTGCATGAAGATGGTGTTCTGGCCGTTGGCGGTCTTCTCCATGAGCTCGGTCGTGGAGACCCAGTCCTGATGGGTGGCGTTCTGAGCGAGCAGCTCCTTCTCGAGCGCAGCGATGCCGGCGTCGTCGCCCTCGGCGTACAGGTTGGTGCGCTTCTCCATAGCGGCAAACGGAGCCCAGCTCTTGGGAATCACGATGTCGGCGCCCTCGAAGGCCTCGGCCATGGTGTTGACCTGCTTAAAGGTGGTGCCGGACTCGGCGGCGTAGCCCTTGGCGCGCTCGACGACCTCGGGCATGAGGTCGTAGCCCTCGGGGTGAGCCAGGGTGACGTCCATGCCAAAACGGGGCAGCAGGCTGATCAGCGACTGCGGGCAGGACAGCGGCTTGCCGTAAGAGGGCGAGTAGGCCCAGGTAACGGCAACCTTCTTGCCCTTGAGGTTCTCAAGGCCGCCAAACTCGTTGATGAGGTAGAGCATGTCGGCAGAGGACTGCGTGGGGTGATCGGAGTCGGACTGCAGGGAGATGAGCGTGGGACGGTGATCCAGAACGCCGTCCTCGTAGGCCTGCTGGACAGACTCGGAGACCTCGGCCATGTAGGCGTCGCCCTTGCCGATGTACATGTCGTCGCGGATGCCGATGACGTCGGCCATGAAGGAGATCATGGTAGCGGTCTCGCGGACGGTCTCGCCGTGAGCGATCTGGGACTTCTTCTCGTCCAGGTCCTGCAGCTCAAGGCCGAGCAGGTTGGCTGCCTTAGAGAAGGAGAAGCGCGTACGGGTGGAGTTGTCACGGAACAGGGAGACGGCCAGACCCGAATCGAAGATCTTGGACGAAACGTTGTTCTCGCGCAGCTCGCGCAGGGCGTCGGCGACGATGTAGAGCGCCTTGAGCTCATCGGTGGTCTTATCCCAGGTGTGCAGGAAGTCGCTGCCGTACATGCCCTTAAAATCGAGGCCGTTCAGCTGCTCGACGAGCTCGGTAAACTTGGCGTCCATGTAAATATCCTTTCCAAAGATGAAACGATTGCAATGAGTAGATGTGCTCCGGCATGCGCGTGTGGCTAGAACATGCAGAGCACTATGACGAGGACCCGCTACCGTCGAGGAAGCATGGGAGATAACGACCGCGGGCCCCAAGTCAACAGGGGGTGCCGGGGACACGAGCGGCCCCCGGCTCAACAAGATCAAGGAATGGGACTAGTCGATCTTGTTGTTGGTCAGACCAGCGCGGAACACGGTGGCGTCGCCGTCGGCCTGGCTGGGATCGTAGAGGTTCAGAGCGGCAACATACATGGCGGCAGCGGTGACCAGGTCGTCCTTGTAGGTGACCTCGTTGGGAGCGTGAGCCTGAGACTCGGCACCCGGGCCAAAGCCGACGCAGGGGATGCCGTAGCGGCCCTGGATGGAGACGCAGTTCGTGGAGAAGGTCCACTTGTCGCACAGCGGACGACCGGTGCGCTTGTCCATGCTGGGCTCGCAGCCGATGCGCTCGTCACCAAACATGGCCTTGTGGGCGTCGACGAGGGCCTTGACGTGCGGAGCGGTCTCTTTGTTGATCCACGTGGGGAAGTAAGCCTCGGTCTCGTAGACCTCGCCGGTCCAGGACGGACGGTCGTACATGTACATGGAGACCTTCACGTCGTCGCCGTACTTCTTGGCGGCCGGCAGGTTGCGGATCTCGTCCAGGCAGGACTCCCAGGTCTCACCGGCGGTCATACGACGGTCGATGGAGATGGCGCAGGAGTCAGCGACAGCGCAGCGGCTGGGGCTGGTGTAGAAGATCTGGCTGACGGTGCAGGTGCCGCGGCCCAGGAAGCGGGCGTCCTCGAAGTGCTCGGGGTTGTACTTGGGGTCGAGCATCTTGACGAGACCCTTGATGTCGGTCGACTCGTCGCAGCCGTTGTTGTTGAGGGCGCGGACGTCGGCGATGATGTCGGCCATCTTGTAGATGGCGTTGTCGCCGCGGTCGGGAGCGGAGCCGTGGCAGGAGGTGCCGTGAACGTCGACGCGGATCTCCATGCGGCCGCGATGACCGCGATAGATGCCGCCGTCGGTGGGCTCGGTGGAAATGACGAACTCGGGCTTAATGCCGTCCTTGTTGTAGATGTACTGCCAGCACATGCCGTCGCAGTCCTCTTCCTGGACGGTGCCGACGACCATGATCTTGTAGCCCTCGGGGATGAGGCCCATGTCCTTCATCATCTTGGCAGCGTAGGTAGCAGAAGCCATGCCACCCTCCTGGTCGGAGCCGCCGCGGCCGTAGATGATCTCGTCGGTCTCGTAGCCCTCATAGGGATCGGCGTCCCAGTTCTCGATGTTGCCGATGCCGACGGTGTCAATATGGGAGTCGATGGCGATGATCTTGTCGCCCTCGCCCATAAAGCCCATAACGTTGCCCAGGCCGTCGACCTTGACCTCGTCATAGCCAAGGCTCTCCATCTCGGCCTTGATGCAAGCGACAACCTCACCCTCCTCGCAGGACTCAGAGGGGTGGGAGATCATGGCGCGCAGGAAGCGAGTCATATCAGCACGGTGGGACTCAGCAGCAGCCTTGATAGCGTCGAAATCGAGTTCTTTAGTCATAACAGTCAACCTTTCTACAAGGGTTTACCTACAGGTAGATAT
>CABQHR010000229.1 GCA_902463875.1 uncultured Collinsella sp. | reverse complement strand
ACCGAGCCGTCATCGAAACTGAAGAAGGGGGAGGCCTCGCGGCCTCCCCCTTTTTTGTATCTCGGGCAATTTGTCTCACATAGTAGCTGTGTTTTATAACCCTCGTTTGTCGCATCTTCTGTGAACGGGCTACAATATCTTAGTCTGTGCGATATGGAGGTGAACATGGCTGAAGCTGGTATCGGCGTTGATATCGTCGAGATTTCCCGCATGAAATCAATTCTTGAAAAGACGCCGTCGTTTGCTCGGCGTGTGTTTACCGAAGAAGAGCGTGCGTATTGCGATGCATCATCGCGTCCCGCTGCTCACTATGCGAGCCGCTTTGCTTCGCGCGAGGCGGTGCTTAAAGCTCTTGGCACGGGTTTTAGTCAAGGCGTGGGTCGCAAGGATGTTTCGGTAACGCGTGATAAACTCGGCAAACCGAAGGCTCTGCTTTCTGGTCGTGCTCTCGAAATCGCCCAGGATTTGGGTGTTGTCGAGGTCGCTCTTTCTATTACCCTTACGGGTGACTTGGCTGTCGCTAATGCCATTGCAATCACCGAGGATGCTCGACCTAAGCCTAAGGAAGAAAAAGTGAGCAACAAGAAACGCGTTGCGCAGACATTTAAAGAGGCTCGCTCTGTTTTAGATGAGCTTGAACAGCTGCAGAATTCAGCATTGACGGAGCACCTGGGCGATGCTTCGCAAGATACGCTAGGAGCATAGATGAAACCGGTTTTGAGTACCGAAGAAGTCGTTCGTCTCGAGGATATCATCGAACGCGAAGGGACTTCGAAGGCCGAGCTTATGGAACTAGCGGGTGAGTTTGCCGCCAACGAGGTCTTGAAGCTCAATCCCGATCGGGTTCTCGTTCTGGTCGGTTTTGGTAATAATGGCGGCGACGGTTGGGTTGCTGCCGATATCCTGAGCCACAAGGGTGTGGACGTGGATATCGTTTCTCCGGTTGAGCCGGATGAGATTCCTGCTGCTCTGGCACGTCATGTTGCTCGTCGAACTGCCGGCCGCGATGTGCACGTTTGCGTCGGTCCCTCGCGTGACGAACTCGAGGTTTTGATCGATAAGGCCGATGTTGTTGTCGATGCCATTTTTGGTACCGGTTTCCACGGGAATCTGCGTGCGCCGTTTTCCATTTGGATTCCTACGGTCAATGAATGCGCCGATTGTGTCGTATCCATTGATGTCCCCTCGGGCCTGAATGCCGAGACGGGCGTTGTTGATGACGACTGCATTCGTGCCGAGCGCACGGTGACGATGATTGCGCCCAAGATTGGTCTGTATAGCGCTGATGGTCCTGAGTATGCTGGCGATTTGATCTGTGGCAATCTTTACGACCGTCTTGACGAGGTCATCGATGATGTCGACCACGCCGCCGAGATTGTCGAGTCCGGTGACTTAGTTGATTACTTTGCTCCACTACCATCGAATATCGATAAGTATTCCCGTGGCTCTGTGCTTATTGTCGCCGGATCGGCGCAATATCCTGGTGCTGCCATTATGGCGGCCAAGTCTGCAGCTCGCGCGGGTGCTGGTTACGTGGCAGTCGCGGCTCCTGACGCCTGTGCCAATCTCATTCGCATGGCACTTCCTTCGATTCCCGTCTTTGCTATTCCGTCTGATTCGCGCGGCTCCTTTGGCGCCGCTGCGCGCATGACGGTGTGCGAGATCGCAAAGAAGTACAGCTGCGTGCTGTGCGGTCCCGGTATGACGACGTCTGCTGGCGCTATGCAGGTGGTTTCGGGCTTGCTCGAGCTTGATGTACCGCTAATTTTGGACGCCGATGCACTCAACTGCCTTGCTAAGATTGCCATTGACGGTATTGATAGTAACCCCGAGATGTATCGTCGCGAGCAGCCGTTGGTTATGACGCCGCACTATCGTGAGCTTTCGCGTCTGGTTGCCGGTGACGAGGTGAACGACCTTGGTACCGCGATTGCAGCTGCGCAGAAGGTTGTCTGGGCTGCAGGCTCCGACAATCTGGTGGTCATAGCCAAGGGGCCGACGACGGCTATCTGTGGCGTTGAGCGCGTGCTGCTGCCACTCTCGGGTCCGGCTTCTCTGGCAACTGCCGGTTCTGGTGATGTTCTCGCGGGTATTTTGGCCGGCACGCTTGCCACCATGCGCGACGAGATGGATCGTTGGGAGCTGCTGTATTCGTACGCCGTCGCACTTCACAGCTACGCCGGTTTTGCTGCGGCGACGGAGTATGGTGAGAAGAGCGTTATCGCGACCGATCTTATCGACTTGATCGGTCCTGCCATGGAGCTGGCGGCAAAGGATGCGCTCGAAGATCTGGGAATCATGGACGAAGGGTCGGATGACTAATCATGAATAAAGCCGATTTGACGCGCTGGTCCTGGGTCGAGATCGACCGCGGGGCGCTCCGTCGCAACACGAGGGCCTATAAGAACTTGTTGAATCCGCGTCAGCGCCTGTGCTGCGTGGTCAAGGCCGATGCTTATGGTCATGGAGCTGTTGAGTGCGCCAAGATCATGTATTCGGCCGGTGCCGACATGTTTGCCGTGGCGACGGTTAACGAGGGCGTTGAGCTCCGACAGGGCGGGATTACGAAACCCATCCTCATCCTAAGCGAGCCGCCTATCGAGGCCATTCCGACGTTGCTCGAGTTTGATATCATGCCCTCGGTCTATACGTCTGACTTTGCTCTTGCGTATGGCGAATGTGCCGTCGCGGCGGGCAAAGTGGGCAAGTATCATCTCGCCATCGAGACGGGCATGAATCGTATCGGCGTTCACTACACGCAGGTGCTCGACTTTGTCCGCGGTATAAACTTCCATCGCGGTATTCAGTGCGACGGCGTATTTACGCACTTCGCCACGGCCGATGAACCTTCGGGCTGGGACTACAAGCTGCA
>CABQHR010000228.1 GCA_902463875.1 uncultured Collinsella sp. | reverse complement strand
GCACCATCTCTTGGGTATCTGTTTCGCCGAGCTGCTCGAGGAAGGCCGCGGTGCGGTCCTCGAATTCCCGACGCTTGATTTCGAGATCATGGAATCCCTTGTCGGTCACCGTGACGTGTACGCGACGACGGTCGGTCTTTGAGTGTTCGCGCTCGACCCAGCCCTTGGCTTCGAGGGCGCGCAGGATGTTGGCGATGCGGGCGCTCGAGACCCAAGCGCGATCAGCGAGTTCGCTCGGCGTGAGCGAACCGCCAGCGAGTATGAGGGCGCGCATGACAGCCATCTCGCCGCCGAGAGCTTTGTCCGCAAAGCGCGAAATGCGCTGATGCATGCTACCAAACTCAGTTAAGAGCTGACGCCCAAGCTCATAGAAATCGGTATCTTCCACCGAAAACCCCTAACACTAGAAACTATTTTCAGTGAAAGATGATACCCATGTACGCGCACCCTAACCGGCAGATTTTGAGGCATGTCCCAAAAATCTACGTGGCTGCCAGTCAATATAAAGAGCGTATAAAGACTTAAAATCATTCAATAATTGTAGCGTTTCAAAGAATTATCATGCACGCGTTTAGGCGAGGGGTTGTCACCACCATGACGACTGGGACTCATATAATCGCCACGTGCGATGCTCCAACTTCCCGCAAGGAGACACCTTATATAAAGGGGGATGGAGTCATGGCATTTGACTTCACGGGCAAGACCGCGATTGTCACGGGTGGCACTCAGGGCATTGGCCTCGAGATCGCCAAGGGCATCGTCGCGGGCGGCGGACACGTCGCGCTCATCGCAAGGAACGCTGCCAAGGGCGAGGCCGCTGTGGCCGAGCTTGGCGAGGGCAACAAGTTCTATCAGCTCGATGTTGCCGATGCGCCTAAGGCGCGTGAGACCGTCGAGCAGATTTTTACGGACCTGCCGCAAACCAACATCCTGATCAACTGCGCTGGCGTCATCAGCACCAAGAAGTTCGACGAGATCGATGACACCGAGTGGCGTCGCACCATCGACATCAACCTCAACGGTACCTTCACTATGATGAACGCCGTGTATCCGCACTTTAAGGCGGCCCATGCCGGCACTATCGTCAACGTGAGTTCCGTTGCGGGCAAGATCGGTGGCGGCCTGCTCGGCACCGCTGCCTACGCCAGCTCCAAGGCCGGTGTTAACGGTCTAACCAAGGCAGTCGCCAAGGAAGGCGGCAAGTTTGGCATCCGCTGCAACGCCGTGTGCCCGTCGCTCACCCTTACCGATATGACCTCGATTCTCTCTGACGAGAACTCTCAGCGCATCATCAACGGTATTCCTCTGGGCCGCGCCGCCCAGGCCAGCGAGCCTGCGCAGATGGTGCTCTTCTTCGCTTCCGACCTCGCTAGCTTCGTGAACGGCGAGATCGGTGACTGCGATGGTGGCATCGTTCTGGACGGGTAATACCCCGCGACGATTATTCGGCGACGGCTCCTGCGACTCGGGACCGTCGCCTTCTTTCTGACAAAGGCGCGTGCGGCTACGATTCGCATGCATCCAAAGGAGATATATATGAGTGAATCGACTGCGGTGGAGGCGCCGGCGGCAAAGGAGCCGTTCTTTAAGATGTCCTCCATCCCGGGTGCCAATATTTTGGTGCCGCTTTTGTTGGGCTGCCTGCTCAACACGCTGTTCCCCGACCTGTTCAAAACGCTCGGCAGCTTTACGCTCGGCATGACCCAGCAGGGCGCAGGCCCGCTTGTTGGCGCTTTTTTGCTCATCGTCGGTACGACGATTTCGTTTAAGAGCGCTCCTGCCGCCGCTGCCCGCGGCGCCATCATCATCGCCGTCAAGCAGATCGTGGTCGTTGCCGTGTCGCTGCTCATCCTTTATGTGTTCAACGACAACCTGTTTGGCATCTCGGCCATGGTGATGCTGGCCGCTTGCACGGGTGCGAACAACGCTATGTACGCTGGACTGATGGGCACCATGGGCAATGAGGCCGAGCGTGGTGCCGTCGCAATCACCACGCTGGTTGTCGGCCCTCCGGTCACGATGATCGTGCTCGGCGCTGCCGGTCAGGCTCCGATCGGCTGGTCGCTCGTGGGTGCCATCCTGCCGATCGTCGTCGGCATTATTCTGGGCAACCTCTTCCCCAGCTTTAAGAAGATGATGGCACCGGCACTTTCCGCCGTCATCGTGCTCGTCTTCTTTGCCATGGGCTCGACCATGACTTTTGGCCAGCTCATTAATGGCGGTCTTCCCGGTATTCTGCTCGGCGTGATCTGCTCGGTGGTCTTTGCAATTCCCGTCATCGCGGTCGATAAGCTCACGGGCGGTACAGGTGTCGCAGGTGCGGCCATTTCGAGCTGCGCCGGAGCCAATGTGGCCACGCCTGCTGCCATGGCAAGCGTCAACGGGGCCATGTACGGCGGTGCGGTGCTCGCAACGGCCACGGCACAGGTCGCTGCCTGCGCAATCGTTACGGCTATTTTGACCCCGCTGGTCACCAGCTGGTGCTACAAGCATTTTGAGGGTCAGGGCCACAGCAAGGCAACGACCGACAAGGCCGCCGCAGCCGCCTAATGCCAAGCGGCAATCAAAGCTAAATAACTAACCATGCCACAGGGCGGTCCCGGGGGAAATCCCGTGGCCGCCCTGCAGTTTCTGCGGGGTCTCTGGGACACTTTACCCTGCTAAAACTGGCATAACAGCTAGAGTGAACGTCGTGCAAAGGCAAGGAAAAATACCAAACAAATCGGTGAACGGTAGTTGTTCGCGCTCGCATTTCCTGCGGATTTGTTAAAAACGCACTAATGGTATAAAAAAAGAAACATATAACAGCCCAGATGGAGAGGGTCGCTATGTTATCCTTCTCAAACGGGTGAAATCTTGGGTTTTGGGTTGCAGTTCCAA
>CABQHR010000227.1 GCA_902463875.1 uncultured Collinsella sp. | reverse complement strand
TTGATGAGGCTGTGGGGCTTGCTGCTGATACGGGGCGGATTTCTGGGGATGCTGGGCCTCTGCTTGAGACGGTTGTCGATATGCTCGATGAGCTGGGACGTCCGGACGAGTACTTTGATTGCATTCAGGTCGCCGGTACCAATGGCAAGACTTCGACCACGCGTTTTTCGGCTGCTATCCTTCGCGGCGAGGGGCTCAAGACCGCACTGTATACGTCGCCGCAGCTTGTGCGCTATCCCGAGCGCATGGAAGTTGACGGGCACGTTGTGAGCGACGAGGCCTTTGCCCGTGGCGTTTTTGCCGCCGTCGAGGCGGGTCATCGAGTGAATGCCCGTCGTGTGGCGGCGGGGGAGCGCGCCTATACCATCACTCCGTTTGACCTGCTGACGGCTGCCGCACTTGTAGTGTTTGCCGAGGCCGCGGTGGATGTTGCCGTGCTCGAGGTCGGCATGGGCGGACGTTGGGACGCCACGAGTGCGACCGATCCCGTTGCCGTTGCCATTACGGGCATCGGGCTCGATCACACACGTATTTTGGGCGACACGCTCGAGGCCATTGCGGGGGAGAAAGCTGCGGTTATCAAGCCCGGACGCCTGGTTGTTTTGGGCGAGGGAACGCATGAAGCGAGCGTTCAGCGCGTGATGGATGCACGTTGTCGCGAGTGCGGCGTCGTGCCGCTCGTGGTGAGCCACGCCACGACTAAGGTGCCGGCGCATGTGGGCGACACGGTTGAGTTTAGCTGCACCACGCCGCGTGCGATTTATACGTCGATCATGGTCAAGCCGGCCTATCAGCCGCAGAATGCCGCGTGCGCGATTATGCTTTGCGAGGGGTATCTGGGTCGCGAGCTCGATCATGACAAGCTCGATGCGTCGCTTATGGGCTGCCCCACGCCGGGTCGCTTTGATGTGCTGGGAACCGATCCGCTCAAGCTGATCGACGCCTGCCATAACCCCCAGAGCTGCGAGAACTTTGTGAGCGCGCTGGACGAGATCGATTCGTGCGTAGAGAATCGCCCCACGCTGCTGTGCGCCGCACTGGCCGATAAGGACGTGGCGGGTATCGTTGACGTTCTGGTTCCGGCGTTCCCCCGCGTGGTCGTAACCCAGACCGATTCCGATCGCGCCTTGCCCGCACAGGAGCTTGCCTCCCTGGTGGACGCCGACAAGCTCGCGGGCGTGTACCCCAGCGTATCCGAGGCCCTCGCGGCTTTCGATGCCGCGGGCGAGTCCTTCGTAGCAGCCGGTACCATCACCCTAGCCGGCGAAGTAGCCGGCCTGCTGCGTTAACCCATCCCCTCATCAGTTGCGGTGATATACGGACTGTTTTACAAGCCAGAAGCCTCAAACAGTCCGTATATCACCGCAACTCAAAAGCAGTCAATTTGGGACGGGGCTTTTTTGGCTGCCCTGTGCCCCGAGCTGACTCGCTTGCCACGAAATGGGCTTATCTACTACGTTTTGGCGACTACTCTCGACCACACGGAAAATTGTGAAATCAAAATCGCAGGTAGACGGCTTGCTGGTTTTCAAAAAAGACCCGCATGGTCGGCCCATGCGGGTTAAACGTAGTAGATAGCCCGTTTTCGTGGCGAATCGTTGGCAGGATGCGGCAAAGGGACAGCTTCTTTGCCGCATTGCCTAGTCTAGGCGGACCGGATCGTGGGGGTAGGCGTTGAGAATCTCGACGCCGGACTCGGTCACCAGGGCCAGGTCCTCGATGCGGACGCCGGTGCGGCCGGGGAGGTAGATACCCGGCTCGATGGAGAACGTCATGCCTGACTCTACGACTTGCTCGTTGACGAGCGAGACGTCGCCCGGCTCGTGGTCCTGCAGGCCGATTGAGTGGCCCAGGCGATGTGTAAAGTATTTGCCATAGCCTGCGTCCTCAATCACTTCGCGCGCGGCACGGTCCAGGTCGCACATGCGCACGCCCGGTGCGATGAGAGCCTCGGCGGCCTCGTTGGCGCGGCGCACGATGTCGTAGATGCGTGCCGTCTCCTCGTCCGGCTCGCCCCAAAAGAACGTGCGCGTCATGTCCGAGCAATAGTTGCAGCGGCGTCCGCCAATGTCGAACAGCACCGCGTCGCCGCGTTTAAGCTCGGTATCGTCGGGCTCGTGATGCGGGTCGCCGGCGTTGGCGCCAAAGCTCACGATGGGCGGAAAGCTAAAGCCCTCGCAGCCGTGCTTGCGATACAGACCGAGCATCTGATCGGCAATCTCGCGCTCCGTTACACCCTCGTGGACGAGCTTGATGGCATCGGCCATCACGGCGTCGTTGGCGGCCGAGGACACGCGCATGAGCTCCTGCTCGGCGGCATCCTTGTAGGTGCGTGCGGCGGTGACGGCAAAATCGCCCAGGAAAAACTCGCTGGCGGCGTGGCGCTCCATGAGCGGCATCAAAAAGCCGGAACGCATGACGGTGTCGATGCCGAGCGGTTTGGTCGGATCGACCTCGCGAGCGATGGCGTCGGCCACGACATCGGTATCGGTGTGATAGGCGACGCGGGCATTGTCGTACTCGGGCAGTTGATGCAGTGCGTTGACCAGGATCACCGGCTCGGCATCGCGCACGAGCAGCACGCCGCAAAAACGCTCGAACATATCGGCATAAAAGCCGGTCAGGTAATAGATCGACCATGGGTCGTTTACGAGCAGCTGTGCGCCGGGGTGCTGAGCCTCGAGCGCATCGAGCACGCGTGCCACACGCTGGTCATCGACATGTGCCATGAAACATCCTTTCACTATGGTGCCACCATGGTATCCCAAGCCCGGCACATAGGGACGTTCCTTTTATGCCGGCACCTGGGGAAACTCCTTGCAAAAGCAGCTAAAAGAGCCCCATTACAGTTTGAGTCGTCCGAAAGGGCGGCTCTTTTCCGT
>CABQHR010000226.1 GCA_902463875.1 uncultured Collinsella sp. | reverse complement strand
GGCGGGGTACAATAAACCCGCATGCGGATTTCCGTTGCGGGCGCTTCCCATCGCCGGGGCGTGCCCGGGAGCATCCGGCATGCGGCCTTTGCGGCGCTCGGTCATGTGCAAGACGGGCGGTCGGGTCTGTGGGGCGCATCAACTGCCCCTCGCCTCGGCATGTCTTCTCTCCACGCCATGTACCTGCTGCTGAGCCTGCCTGCCAGATGATTGGAAGCAACAGCGTAAATCCCATCACGCCAACATCCCGGCGATCGCCGGGGCCTGTATACCTATATGAGAGGAGAGGGGTATATGGCGCGTAAGTTTAAGTCTATGGACGGCAACGAGGCGGCCGCATATGTTTCGTATGCGTACACCGAGGTAGCGGGAATCTATCCCATTACGCCGTCCAGCCCGATGGCCGACCATGTCGACCAGTGGGCGGCCCAGGGTCGCAAGAACATCTTCGGCACCCCGGTCAAGGTCGTCGAGATGGAGTCCGAGGCAGGTGCGGCCGGTACCGTTCACGGTTCGCTGGGCGCCGGTGCTCTGACCACCACCTACACGGCTTCTCAGGGTCTGCTCCTGATGATCCCGAACATGTACAAGATCGCGGGCGAGCAGCTCCCGGGCGTCTTCCACGTCTCCGCGCGTTGCGTCGCCTCCCACGCCCTGAACATTTTTGGCGATCACTCCGACGTCATGGCCTGTCGTCAGACCGGCTTCGCCATGCTCGCCGAGGGCAACGTCCAGGAGGTCATGGACCTTTCGCCGGTGGCTCACCTTGCCGCCATCGAGGGAAAGACCCCGTTCCTTAACTTCTTCGACGGCTTCCGCACCAGCCACGAGATCCAGAAGGTCGCCATGTGGGACTACAAGGATCTGGCCGAGATGTGCGACATGGACGCCGTCCAGGCTTTCCGCGACCATGCGCTCAACCCTGAGCACCCGCACACCCGCGGCAGCCACGAGAACGGCGATATCTTCTTCCAGAACCGTGAGGCCTGCAACAAGGTCTACGACGAGCTTCCCGCCGTCGTCGAGGGCTACATGAAGAAGATCAACGAGAAGCTCGGCACCGATTACGGCCTGTTCAACTACTACGGCGCTCCCGATGCCGATCGCGTCGTCGTGTGCATGGGCTCCTTCTGCGACGTGCTCGAGGAAGTCATCGACTACCTCAACGCTCACGGTGAGAAGGTCGGCCTGGTCAAGGTTCGTCTGTTCCGTCCGTTCTCCATCAAGCACTTCGTCGACGTTCTCCCCGAGACCGTCAAAAAGATCGCCGTCATGGACCGTACCAAGGAGCCGGGTTCCATCGGCGAGCCGCTCTACCAGGACGTCGTCTCCGCTCTCTACGAGGCCGGCAAGACGGGCATCAAGGTCGTCGGCGGCCGTTATGGCCTGGGCAGCAAGGACACGCCTCCCGCGTCCGCGTTCGCTGTCTTCGAGGAGCTCAAGAAGGACGAGCCCAAGCGCGAGTTCACCATTGGCATTGTCGATGACGTGACCAACCTGAGCCTGCCCGAGGCCGAGGATGCGCCCAATACCGCAGCCCCCGGCACCATCGAGTGCAAGTTCTGGGGTCTGGGTGGCGACGGTACCGTCGGCGCCAACAAGAACTCGATCAAGATCATCGGCGACCACACCGACAAGTACGTTCAGGCCTACTTCCAGTACGACTCCAAGAAGACCGGCGGCGTCACCGTCTCGCACCTGCGCTTTGGTGATTCCCCGATCCGTTCGCCGTACTACGTGACCAAGGCCGACTTTGTCGCTTGCCACAACCCCAGCTACATCGTTAAGGGCTTCAAGATGGTCCGCGACGTCAAGCCGGGCGGCACCTTCTTGGTCAACTGCCAGTGGAGCGACGAGGAGTTCGCCGAGCACATGCCCGCCGTGGCCAAGCGCTACATCGCGAACAACAACGTCAACGTCTACCTGATCGACGCTATCGACCTGGCCGCTAAGGTCGGCATGGGCAAGCGCACCAACACGGTGCTCCAGTCCGCCTTCTTTGCGCTGGCCAAGGTCCTGCCCGCCGAGGACGCCCTGCAGTACATGAAGGACGCGGCTACCAAGTCCTACATGAAGAAGGGCCAGGCTATCGTCGACGCCAACCACAAGGCCATCGATGCCGGCGCTACCGCCTTCCGTAAGTTCGAGGTTCCGGCCGACTGGGCTACCGCCGAGGATGCCGCTCCCGTCGAGCTCTCCGAGGAGACCAAGTCCGCTATCGCCCAGCAGGTCAAGAACCTGCTCGAGCCCATCGATCGCATGGACGGCGACAGCCTGCCTGTTTCCGCCTTCGTCGGTTGCGCCGACGGCCAGTTTGAGCTGGGCGCCTCCGCATACGAGAAGCGCGGCGTCGCCGTGGTCGTTCCCCACTGGGACGAGACCAAGTGCATCCAGTGCAACCAGTGCGCCTACGTGTGCCCGCATGCCACCATCCGTCCGTTCGCGATGACCGAGGACGAGGCTGCCGCCGCGCCCGAGGCTACCCGTACGCTCGACGCCATGGGCCCCAAGGCCAAGGGCATGAAGTTCACCATGGCCGTGTCCCCGCTCGACTGCATGGGCTGCACCAACTGCGTCAAGGTCTGCCCCAAGGGTGCCCTCGAGATGGTTCCCACCGAGCAGGAGATGGACCAGCAGCCTGTTTGGGACTACATGGTCGAGAACGTCTCCGAGAAGAAGGAGCTCATCGCGGCCAACGTCAAGGGCAGCCAGTTTAAGCAGCCCTACCTGGAGTTCTCTGGCTCCTGCGCCGGCTGTGCCGAGACCGCCTATGCACGTCTGGTGACCCAGGTCGCCGGCGACCGCATGTTCATTTCCAACGCCACCGGTTGCTCCTCCATTTGGGGTAACCCCGCTGCCACCGCTCCTTACTGCAAGGACAAGGACGGTCACGGCCCGGCGTGGAA
>CABQHR010000225.1 GCA_902463875.1 uncultured Collinsella sp. | reverse complement strand
CCACGGCCTGGGCGCCGCCCACCATATAGATCTCGTCCACGCCGCCGAGCTTGGCGGCCGCGAGCGTATACGGGCTAATCAGTCCATCCTTTTGCGGCGGGGTTACCATGACCACGCGCTTGACGCCGGCCACCTTGGCGGGAATGGCGTTCATGAGCACGGTGGAGGGGTACTGCGCGCGACCGCCCGGCACGTAGATGCCGGCCGCAGCGAGCGGGGTCACCTTAACGCCGAGCATCGTGCCATCCGGGCGCGTGGTAAACCAGCTCTGCTCGACCTCGCGCTGGTGGAACTCGCGAATTTGGCGCGCAGCCTTTTCGAGCGCGGCGACAAAAGCCGGATCGAGGCCTTCGAGCGCGGCATCGATCTGCTCCTGCGGAAGACGGAAGCTCTGCAGCTCAACACCGTCAAAACGCTGGCAGTAATCGCGCACCGCGGCATCGCCGTTGGCGCGCACGTTGGCCACGATATCGCGGGCGGCGTCGACGATGTTTTGCGGCAGCACGCCCTTACGGTTGAGCTGGTTGGTAACGAGGCGCTCACCGGGAGCAAGCTTGATGGTCTTCATTTCGGTATCCCCTATCGGTCGAGGTTGTGTTCGAAAAACGAGAGACCGGGCGGCGGCGCCAGTCGGCCCGCCGCCCGGACGTTGGGGCGCCCGTGCGTGCTCGCGCTATTGTGCCGAGCCCGCAACGGGCTCAAAATGCTTGTCCTTCACGGCTGCCGCCAAGCGATCTGCCAGATTGCGTACGCGCGGATCCAGACGTGCGGCACCCGGATTGACAAAGAAGCGGGCCGTGCAGTCCATAATGCGACCAGTAATAACGAGGTCGTTATCGCGCAGCGTGGCGCCCGTGGCGGTAATATCCACGATGCGATCGGTCATGCCGACGATGGGACCCAGCTCAATGTTACCGTGCAGCGAGACGATATCGGCGTTCACACCGCGCTCGGCATACCAGGCGCTCGCGATGCGCGGATACTTGGTGGCCACGCGAAGCGACCCGCGGCGGGCATAGTTGCGCTCGGCCTGGCCGGCGCGCCACGCGGGCTCCGCCTCAATGAAAGTGCACAGGCCGTAGCCCAGATCGACCAGCTGCAGCAGGTTGAGGTCGGCCTCGATAAGCGAGTCCCAACCGCAGATGCCGCAATCGGCACCGCCGCAGCCCACAAAGGCGGGCGCATCGCTGGGGCGCACGATGACAAACTCGATATCTCCGACCGCGCCCTCACCGGCACGCGTGTCGCGGCCGCGCACGATTAGGTGACGGCCCGGATCGCGCAACTCAGAGACGTCCAGGCCCGCGGCTTCGAGCACGTCGAGCGTATCGGCCTTGAGCGAGCCCTTGGGCACGGCGATGCGCAGCGGGCCCTCGGCGCCACGGCCCGCGGCGTGATCGCCATCGGAAGCAGCGTCCTCGGCCGAGGTGTGCGCAGCCTCCAGACGCTCGAGCGAAAAGGCGAAACCCGCCGCCGGTACCTCGATGCCGTCGCCAAATGCGCCGGTAAAGATGGAGTCGTAGCGTCCACCCGAACCGACCGGATCGGGCAAGCCACCGGCATAGGCCTTAAAGACCAGACCCGTGTAGTAATCGAACGAGTTCATGATGGAGAAGTCGAACGACAGCACCTGGGCGTCCTCGGGAGCCAGGCCCTCGACCAGGGCGCGCAGCTCGCGCGTGAGCGGCGCGACAATGCCCGCCGCCGCCAGAAGCACATCGACGCGGTCGAGTACCTCGGCGCCGCCGTGCAAGCGCGGCAGCTCGCTAATGGCAACCTTGACGGCATCGGACTCGGCGCTTGCCGCCACGCGGGCATCGAGGCCCACAAAGTCGTTGGCGTGCACGCAGCGCAGGGCCTCGGCAGCCAGCTCGCGATCCTCGCACGCCGCGAGCAGCTCCTTAAACGGACGCACGCTACCTGCGATAATGCGCGCAGCGGGCAGCGCCAGCTTGCGCACCGCCTCGGCCACGAGCGAGACAATCTCGACATCGCCCGCGGTGTCGCCCGCACCGATAAGCTCAAAGCCCAGCTGCGTAAACTGACGCGAGCCACCGGCATTGCGCTGGCACTCGCGAACCACCGGCGCCTCATAGCGCAGGCGCAGGGGCAGGTCGGCCGCGCGCATGCGGGTCGAGACCAGACGCACGATCGGCAATGTGTTGTCGGGACGGACCACCAGCAGACGGCCATCATCGTCAAAAAGCTTAAACGGCGTGTCCGCGATGCGGCCGCCTTCCTCGAGTGAACCCTTGTCCTCGAGCAGCGGCGTTTCGACCGGAAGGTAATGATGCTCCCTGAAGCAGCCCTTCACCGTCAGCGCAATCTCCTCGCGCGCCTGAGCCTCCTCGGGCAATATGTCCCGGAATCCCCACGGTGTGGCCGTCATCTGGTGAGCCTCCTCATGCTGTGTTTCACATAGAGCAGAAGACCGGCATAGCTCCGCCGGTCTTCTGGGTACTTTAGCATACTAGAGTGCTTGCGGGGAGAATCGTCTCTCACGGCTCACAGCGTATTCATTTGGAAACATAGGGGGAAGCGGCATCCCATTTCGAGCGGGCATTCCGGGACGTAGTTTCCGCTTGAGGCCTCAACCGGAAACGGCATCCCAGAATAGACGCTCAGAACGGGACACGCTTTCCGAAACCCATCCCATCGGGAAAATGCATCCCATTCCAGGCACCAATTCCGGGACGTACTTTCCGCTGAGGCTTCTACCGGAAAGCGTGTCCCATTCTGAGCGCTAATTGCGGTATGCGCCTTCCCGACCAGCCCGTGGGACCGGCCGCGGCCCTTTGCGGCAACGCAAAAGGGCGCCCACGCGAATGCGGACGCCCTTGTGTAGGGTCGAGATATCAACCAGCCAAGATACCGAACCTGTGACCAGCTCTTAGTAGTCGAACTGGTGGTAGTAGCGGCGGTACTTGAGGTTG
>CABQHR010000224.1 GCA_902463875.1 uncultured Collinsella sp. | reverse complement strand
TGGTAAAGCGGTGCATTTTTGGGTGCGGGCATATCTGATCACTCTTATCAAAATATCGAAATAACTAATACGTATATAACGTCTTTTTATATGTTACCTCAGTTTGATAAAACGATACACCACATACAGCAAATCCTTACTTGCCGTCGTCCTGCTGCAGGCTGTCTTGCTCGCTGAGGCGAGCCTGCCTGCTCGCCATGCGCGCGGGCTTGTCGGGATCGGGTACGGCCGTGGGCATGGGCTCGTCGACATGACCGCCCCACCAGCCGCCCACAAAGTTGAGCGTATGGAACACATTGATCACGGCGCCGGGATCAATGTCGCACACCAGCTTGATAATGTCCTGGCTCTCGTAGGTCGAGACAACGGCGTGCAGCAGGTACATTTTCTCGCGGCTATATCCGCCGATGACCTCGGCGCAGCTAATACCATGCTGAAAATGGTCAACATAGGAGGTCATAACCTCGTCTGCCTTGCGCGTCGTGATCTGCAGCGTCACGCGGTCGTAGCGACGATAGAAGCTGTCGATGGTCTTGGTCGAAATAAACTGGAACACGATGGAGTACGCTGCGTTGTCCCAGCCAAACATAAAACCAAAGATCGCCAGGATAAAGCAGTTGAAACCAAAGATGACGCCCCAGATGGTCTTGCCCGTGTGGTTGGAGACCCACAGCGCGATAAAGTCGGTGCCGCCGGTGGATGCGCCGGACTTAAGCGCGATGGCAGCGCCCAGACCCGAGACCACACCGCCAAAAATAATGAGCATGATCTTGTCGCCCAAAAACGGCGCGAAGTGAAAGACGTTGAGGAACAGCGACGAGAGCACGACCTGCATCATCGAGAAGATGACGAAACGCTTGCTAATGCCGCTCCAGCATAGGAGCGCCACGGGGATGTTGAGCGCGAGCATGCCGAGCGAGATGTCGATATGAACGCCGCCCAGCGAGGTAACGCGATCGAGCAGGACCGCGACGCCGGTAAGGCCGCTCGGAAGCAGGTCGGCGGGCTGGATGAACGCCTGGATCAGAAATGTCTGGAGAACGGCAGAAATCGTGACCGCCACGGCAGTAATGGCGCGGCGGACGATGGTGAGACGGCCGAGCATGAGCACGCGGTCCGTGAGCTGATCGATGGCGTTCGCCACGCGGGCTCCTTTCGAAGGCAAATCTAGTTGTGAGGCATGTCGGCGATTGTAGCACGGAGCGTGCGAGGGCGCTTCAATTCGCCCTCCCTCGACAACCAAAACGGGACCAGCAACCCCACGACCAAAGGGCAAAAATCTAAGTGAGTAGACTTTTTGCGATCTGCCGAGCGCACCCAAAAATAGCCACCTCTGCGACCTGCGGTTTTGCTAAGGCAGATACGCTTTGTGCTCGGCCTGCGCCAAAAAAGTCTACTCACTTAGCCCGCAAGGCGTCCCGAGGGGACAATCCAGGTCAAAATAGCGTACAAACGCCACGCTACTTGCGGCGATTTGATACCACAAGACAGCCAAAAACCTGCCAAAATAAACCTGTCCCTAAATGGTAGGTTTAGGAAGGTCGGGGAACCAGGTTGGTTTGGGCTGGTTGGGGGTGCGCTCGGCCAGGACCAGCTCCATCCAGCACATGTCGTACCAGCGGCCGAACTTTTGGGCACAGCGGTCGAAAGCACCCACCAAGCGATATCCCATATGGGCATGGAAATCCTGGCTGTTGTGCGTCAGGTACTCGTCGTCCTTGTCGTGCGGCACGGCGATGAGCGCGCACATGTTGGTGATGCCCATCGCAACCAGGCACTGCTTGAGCGCGTCGTGCAACCTGCGACCCAGTCCGCCGTGGCGCACGTCTCGCGCCAGGTAGATCGATGTCTCGACCGACCAGTCGTACGCCTCGCGGCTGTTGAGCGGACTCACATAGGCATAGCCTACCGGGCGCCCGTCCAGCTCCATCACCAGATACGGATAGCGCTCGAGCGTGCGCTCGATGCGCCCGGCGAACTCCTCAACGCTCGGCACCTCGTATTCGCAGGTAATCGCCGTCTGGCGCACATACGGCTCATAGATGGCAAGCAGCGCTGGCGCATCATCGGGCGTCGCCAGGCGAATCGTCGGCTCGGACATCTCGGTCACACAACCCCTCTCCCTCAAAAGCAAAGGCCGCCCTGCGCCAAATCCAGGCACAAGGCGGCCCCTCGTCATTACATCAACTTACAGGACAGCCGTCAACGCGTCGATGTCCTCCTGCGTCGTGGCCCAGCTGGTGCAAAAGCGCACCACCGTATGGGTCTCGTCGTACTTTTCCCAGTACTCGATCGAAGCATGCTCACGAATGCGGGCCATATCCTCGTTGGGCAGAATCACAAACTGCTGGTTTGTGGGCGTCTCCAAAAAGAACTGGTAGCCGCGCTCGTGCAGCACTCGACGAAGCGCCTGAGCCGTCTCGATCGCCTGGCGACCAATCTCAAAATACAGGCCGTCGGTAAAGAGCGCCTCAAACTGCACGCCCGTCAGGCGACCCTTGGCCAACAGCGCGCCGTGCTGCTTAATGCGCGGCACGGGATGTGCCGGAGCGTGCATGCCGCAAAACACCACGGCCTCGCCGCAAAGCGCGCCGCACTTGGTGCCGCCGATGTAGAACGCGTCGCACAGCTGCGCCAGCTCGGGCAGGGTAATGTCGCACTCATCGGCCGCCAGTGCATAGGCCAGACGAGCACCGTCCACAAACAGCGGAATCTCGCGCTTCTGGCACACCGCGTGAATCGCCGCGAGCTCGGCCTTGGAGTACAGCGTGCCGTACTCGGTCGATAGACTCACGTACACGGCGCCCGGGAACACCGTGTGCTCGTAGCTCTCGTTTTCGTAGAACACCTGGATATAGTTCTCGAGATCCTCGGCGTGCATCTTGCCCTCGTAGCCGGGGATGGTGAGCACCTTGTGGCCGCCAAACTCGATGGCGCCCGCCTCGTGGCA
>CABQHR010000223.1 GCA_902463875.1 uncultured Collinsella sp. | reverse complement strand
GCGAGGAGCTTACGCGTGAAAAGGTCGATTTAATCCGCGCCTGCGAGGATTACCTACACGATCTTGACCTGGCTCAGGTCCGCGCACGCCTGCTCGGCGGCTGCATGCATATCGAAGCCGCTCCTGCAGATGTCACTAAGATTGCCGCTCTCGGCGGTACCGCCGTCGACGCCGAAGGCAAGACCCCGCTGCCCGCCGCCATCGAGTCCGCGCTGCGCGAGCTGGGCTGCGACCACATCTCCCCCGAGGTCACCCCCTACATCCACGGCAACATGAATCTTTAAGTTACGCCGTTTTACAAACGGCGTAACCGCTCGGCGCTGCGCAGGCCCCGGGCACGGCAATCTGACGTTCAACTGCGCGGGCGCGACCAAAAGGTCAGCGCCCGCTTGTTTCACGTCACCTTGCCGTGCCCGGAACCTGCTCGCTCGCGTATGCTCGACCTGAACCACATAAATTGCCACCTTCCAAATGGAGATAGGTTTATTTTGGCAGGTTTTATCTGGGGAAACGCAAGCAGGGCCGCAACGTCGTATGGCGTTGCGGCCCTTTTCCTTGGAGAAGGATCGATTGATTGAGCGGGCGGGGCGCACCTACCCCTCGAGCCCGGCGTTAATAAGCTCCGCAATCTCAACAGGATCGGTGCTCGCGCGTACCTTATCGCGGAAGCCGGCGTCCATCAGCATCACGGCAGCCTTGGAAAGCAGACGCAGATGCGTGGTTCCAGCTTCGCCGGCGGGCACGTACAACGCAAGCGCGACATCAACGGGCACGCCGTCAAAGCTCGGCCACTCGACAGGCTCGGCCAGCTTGAGCACGGCAACGCCCGGCGTATGGATCGCGTCACTCTTGGCATGCGGGACGGCAAAACCGGCGACAAGGCCCGTCTCGGCCTCGTTTTCGCGAGCGATAAAGGCAGCCTCGACGGCAGAGGCATCGTCGGCAAAGCCAAGCTCAACAGCCTGCTCAGACAAATAGCGCAGCGCATCCTCGCGCGTTGCGGCAGCATGCCCAATCGTTACCTGGTTGGCAGATACAAATCCCATGGAAAACACTCCTTACAACACGGACCTGACCGCGGCCTCGATACCCTCGGCGTCCAAACCGTACTTGTGCAGCAAATCGACCGCAGGGCCGGACTCGCCGTACACATCGCGCACGCCGACGCGGCGCATGGGCACCGGGTGCTGCTCCGCGAGCACCGTGGCCACAGCCTCACCAAGACCGCCGATAATCGAATGCTCCTCTGCGGTGACCACACGGCCGGTCTTCTTGGCGCTGGCAACCACCAGACGCTCATCAAGCGGCTTGATCGTGTGCATGTTGATGACCTCGGCGTCGATACCATCGGCAGCGAGCGCCTCGGCTGCCTCGAGCGCCTCGGCAACCATAAGGCCACACGCGACGATCGTGACATCGGAACCCTCGCGCACGACCACGCCGCGACCAATCTTGAACTCATAGTCCTCGTGATCGTTGATAACCGGCGTAGCCAGGCGGCCAAAACGCATGTAGACCGGTCCCTCAAATTCATACGCGGCGCGCACGCAAGCACGAGCCTCGATGTCATCGGCGGGAACGACCACCGTCATGCCCGGAATCGTGCGCATGAGCGCGATGTCCTCACAGCACTGATGCGTGGCGCCGTCTTCACCGACCGAGATGCCCGCGTGCGTGGCTCCGATTTTGACGTTGAGGTGCGGATAGCCGATGGAATTACGCACTTGCTCGTACGCACGGCCGGCGGCGAACATCGCAAAGGTGCTCGCAAAAGCAACGCGGCCCGTGGTCGCGATACCGGCGGCGAGTCCCATCAAGTTGCTCTCGGCGATACCGGCATCGTAAAAGCGCTCAGGGCGGGCAGCCTTAAACTTACCCGTCTGCGTAGCGGCAGCCAGGTCGGCATCGAGCACCACAAAGTCATCGTGCTCATTGCCCAGCTCGACAAGTGCCTCGCCATAGCTAACGCGCGTGGCGACTTTCTTGACCTCTGCCATTAGAGCTCCTCTCCTGCTGCCGCGAGCTCGGCCATGGCCTGCTCAAACTGTTCGTCATTGGGCGCCTTGCCATGCCAGCCAACCTGGTTCTCCATAAAGGAGACGCCTTTGCCCTTCACCGTCTCGGCGATGATAGCGACGGGCGCGCCGGTCACCTCGCGGGCCTCGGCGAAAGCCGCCTCAATCTGCGCCATGTCGTTGCCATCGGCTAGCTCTATCACATGCCACTTAAAGGCACGGAACTTGTCCGCGAGCGGCATGGCCGAGTTGACTTCATCGATCGTGCCGTCAATCTGCAAGCCGTTGTGGTCGACGACGGCAACAAGATTGTCGAGCGCATGGTTGCCGGCAAACATGGCCGCCTCCCACACCTGGCCTTCCTCGCACTCACCGTCGCCCAGCAACGTGTAGACACGGTAGCTGTCGCCCCAGTGCTTAGCGGCAAGCGCCATTCCAACTGCAGCAGAGATGCCCTGACCGAGCGAGCCGGTGGACATATCGATGCCCGGGGTGTCGTTCATGTTGGGATGGCCCTGCAGTCGGCTGCCAATATGGCGGAGCGTCTCGAGCTCTTCGACGGGAAAATAGCCGCGATTTGCCAACACCGAATACAGGCCCGGCGCCGCGTGACCCTTGGAGAGCACAAAGCGATCGCGATCGGCCTTGTGAGGGTCGGCAGGATCGATATTCATTTCCTCAAAGTACAGATAGGTCATGATGTCGGCAGCGCCGAGCGATCCACCCGGATGTCCCGACTTAGCCGCGTGAACCGCGGTCACGACACCCTTCCTGACCTCATTGGCGACCTTCGCCAGCTCCTGGTTGGTCATACGAATTCCTCTCTTGAGAACAACCCCGGCACCGGATGACGCGATGCCGGGGCAATCCACTCGTTAAGCCTGAGCGACGACCTTCTGCCAGTCAGCCTCAAAAGAGGCGAGGCCCTGGTCGGTCAGCGG
>CABQHR010000222.1 GCA_902463875.1 uncultured Collinsella sp. | reverse complement strand
TGCGGTAGCGCTGCATCATGTCGGTCTGCAGCTGCTGGGCCGAAGGCGGCGTCCAAATGATGGCGTTGGCGCCGGCGGCGATGGTCTCACGGATGCTCTCGGGCGTCTTGCCGCCCGGTGCGATGAGCGGCAGGTTGGGATAGTGCTCGCGCAGCTCGCGCAGGACCTGAGGCGTGTTCTTGCCGGCCGCGATGTTGAGAATCTTGGCTCCGGCGCGCACCTTGGCGCGAGCATCGTCATCGCAGCGAACGACCGTGGCGATGACGGGGATGTCGGCGATGTTGGTGATGTGCTCGACCATTTCGGCAGTGGCGGGGGAGTTGACCACGCAGCCCGCCGCGCCCTGCATCTCGGAGACGGCTGCCATCTGCACGGAGCGCTTACCGGTGGTGGTGCCACCGCCCACGCCTACGAAGACCGGGCACTCGGCGACGGTCAGCAGCGCCTGCGTAATGGCGGGCTGCGGCGTGAAGGGGTAGACGGCAAACACGGCGTCGGCATTGGAGTTGCGGATGACTGCGACGTCGGTGGTGTAGATGAGCGACTTGATGCGGCGGCCAAAGAGCGTAAAGCCGCTGGCCTCCTCGATCTCGTCGGGCATGCGGAGGGCCGCCTTGCGCAGACGTCCGTCGATGGGCAGCGGCTCCATGGGGAGCAGTCCGTTGGGGGTCACGGCTACCTGGGGCTCGGTGAACTCGTCTGCGAGCTCGACCTCGGAAAAATCGACCGAGGCGACGATGTCCTCGTGAACCTCGGCGGGAACATCGATGGGGGATTGGTCGTTTGCCGTGACTGGCGTGTCGAAGGAGCTGGTGCCGACGAAGGCGTCGACGCGCTCGTTTAGGTCGTTGAGAGAATCCATGGTGGTCCGTTTCTATGTTGTGCACCCGTCAGCGTACGACTGGCGCTACGATTGCTAAATCGTTTGACGAGTTGATTTTTCCCCGCTGCGCCATCCGTTAGACCGAACGCCCGTCGAACGTGAAGGAGCTGTGGTGGCGGGTTTTGAGGTGCTATCTTAAATGTCCCGTTTAAAAGAGAGGTGACACGGTATGGAATTAACGGCAATGTTGGGCTCGATTGGCCTGTGCGTGGGCGCAATCGTAGCCGCCGCGGTCATCTACTTTGTGGTTACTGCCATTAAGGGCAAAAGAGCCGAGCGCAAGGAGCGCGAGGCGCTTAAGCAGCACCGTGACCAGCAGGACAAGCGCGCACGGGAATAGCTTGCTGAGTTTTGAATCCGTGCGCTAGCTGCGTTTTCGGACCAGGGCGATGTAGAAGCCCTCAAAGTCGCGGCTGGGCGGGATGGTGAGCGTGCCGGGCATGCCATTGGTGATGGCCGATACCTGACCCGCTGCGATTGCCTCGGTGAGAGCGTTGGACTCGATGCGCGGCTCCTCGCCGGCATCCTGGGCGCGGCGTGCTTCGCTTTTGCTCGGCGTGCCGTCGAGGGGGATGAGCTCGCAGTCCATGTGCTTGTCGAGGGCCTCTTGCAGGGCGTCCTCGTTTTCCTGCGGCAAGATCGAACAAGTCGAATAGACGAGCGTGCCGCCCGGTTTGAGGGCTCCCATGGCGCGGTCCAGAAGTGCTCGCTGCGAGCGGGCGCACTTGCCGAGCAACTGCTCGGTGAGGCCGCGCAGACTCTTCTCGTTGCCGCTGATGACGGTGCCCGTGCCGGTGCAGGGAGCGTCGAGCAGGATACGGTCAAAGCGGAAGAACTCGTCGAGCTCGCGTGCGTCGATGCGCATGACGGGCACGTTTTTTGCGCCTTGGCGGTGGAGGTTGGACTCAAGCTTTTCGGCGCGGGGAATGCTCATCTCGCAGGCCGTGAGGTGTGCCTGGCCCTGGGTGAGGGCGGCGATCTGCGTCGTCTTGCCACCGGGGGCCGCGCACATGTCTAGGATGTCCTCGCCGGCCTGAGCGCCCAACACCAAAGGCGGCATAATGGACGACAGGCTCTGCAGATAGATTTTGCCGTCGCGGTAGATGTCGAGATCCCACAGGTCGGAAACCTGGGCCTCGGGCAGGATGAAAGCGTCCGGATACCAGGCGACGGGGCGGCGGGCGATGCCGGCTGCGTCGAGCGCGGCGGCGATGTCCTCGGCGGTCGCCTTGAGCGTGTTGGCGCGCAGCGTGACCGGGCGCGTGGCAGCGGCGCCGAAGCCCTCGATCATGAGCTGAGCATCGGCGGGCGCATAGGCGCCGGCGACCGTGTCGACCATAAAGCGTGGCAGGTCGGCGGCGGAGGGTTGGGCGGCAAGCTGGTCGGAAAGCTCGGTGGCGGCAAACTGCCTGAGTTTGAGCTCGGGCTTAACCTGCTTTTTCTGCTTACGACGACGCGGCTTGGACATCCGTCTTTCCTTTCCGTTCCAAATTGACCACTTTCCGGGCACGCCGCTGCTGGCGTGCTTTAGTACTGGCTCTCGTGCTTGCTAAAGAAGTCGAAGCGCGGGGGCAGCGGCTTCACGCGGTGCTCGCCGGGCTTCTCACCCAGGCTCTCCACAAACTCATCCGTGGAGGCAAAGATGTTATCCCAGCTAAAGAAGGCGACCGGGTCGATGTCGAAGTACTCGCAGATGAGCTCGCAGCCGGCCGGGACGATGCCGTGCATGAGCACGGTCGCCACGCGCAGCTCGGTGAAGGCGTCGACGAGGGCCTGCGTCATCGCGGTATTGGCCGGCTCGCCCTCGAGCTTGTTGGCGGCCTTGGAGGCGTCGCTCCAGCGCTTGTTGGCGGCGCGCAGGTAGTCGTCGCACACGGCGAGCGCGTGGTGCGTCTCGAACTTGTACATGGCCTGCTCAAACGCGAGGGCGGCCTGCTCGGCGGCTTCGGCCACGGCGTCAGAAGCGGCGCCGGCGGGAATGTAACCGTTGCGGTACGGGCTCTCGTCGCCTTCCTTGACGGCGACGCCGTAGAAGCAGCTGCGGGCCAGGCGGTTGAAGACGCCGGTCAAAAGG
>CABQHR010000221.1 GCA_902463875.1 uncultured Collinsella sp. | reverse complement strand
GCGCCGACATGATGACGCTTTTCTCGACCGAGGTGAAGCACGCCGATATCGAGTTCTATGAGAACCAGAAGGCCAACGCCATCGCACAGATCGTGACTGAAAAGGGTTCGAGCGCCGTCCAGAGTCAGGTCAACGAGACCTTTACCAAGACCATCACGACCATCGGCCTTAAGACCGTGTCCAGCCTGCTCGACTATATGAGTACCGACCAGGTGAGCAACTTTATCGCCAATCTGTCCTCGACGCTGGGCGATTCGGTCGAGGACCTGCAGGACGTTCAGACGAGTGCGACGTCGCTCGCGGGCATTTTGAGCTCCACGTCCGATTCACTGACATCGGCGGGCGGCATGCTCAAGCAGACGGGCACCGTTGATGAGTCGACGAAGCAGCTGATGGAGCACGCCAAGAGCGGCATCAATGATTCCAAGGAAGCGCTCAAGGCCGCCAACGATGCCGTTGACGCGGCGATTGACGGAAGCGCGGGCTCGTTCGACAACGTGTCCGCCGAGCTTGCGAAGGCATTCGATGCCGCGAATCAGCATGTTGACCTTACGGTGTCTCAGCTCAACGAAGCCGCAGCGGCGCTCAATACGCGTGCTGACGATATCGATGCGATGGCCGATCAGCTCCGCAACCTTGCCGACCAGGTGAGTGATGACAAGCTCAAAGACGGTCTCAAGTCCGTTGCTACGTCGCTGGGCAGAATTGCCGTGGAGTACCGCAACAATGCGAAGGACCTGACGGCGACCGCAAAGTCCCTTTCGGACGGCATGGCGGAGGTCAACAACTCGCGTGCCGAGGTCGACCAGGCCATCGCCGATGCCAAGGCGGGTATCTCGGGAGCCAAGTCCGACTACGATTCCACGTTCTCGGTTAAGGCCAAGGAGCTCAAGAAGACCATTTCGGGCGTTCTGGATTCCCTGAACGGTATCTCGGGTGACTTGGATAGCGCCGTGAGCGGTCTGACCGACGCCTCTGGCTCGCTCGCAAAGGGTCTGTCCAAAGCCGCAAAGCTCGTCAACAAGGCTTCTGACCAACTGGGTGAGGCGTCGGACAAGATTAGCGCTTTCAAGGACGAGCTCGACGGTGCTCTTATGTCGGACGATCTGGCCACGATCAAGACGATGATCGGTAACGATCCCGAGGGCCTGGCCGTGTCGCTTTCCGGTCCCGTCGCGCTCGACCGCAAACCGGTCTATCCGATCCGCAACTACGGTTCGGCTATGGCACCGTTCTATACGATTTTGTCGCTGTGGGTCGGCTCGATTGTACTGGCGGCCATGATGAAGGTCTCGGTTGACGATGAGCTTATCAACGAGCTCATCCCCGTGCGCCTGCACGAGATCTATCTGGGCCGTTACCTGTTCTTTGGCGGTTTGGCCCTGCTGCAGGCAACGCTCGTGTGCGCGGGCGACATTCTGTTCTTTGGCATTCAGTGCGACAACCCGCTGCAGTTTGTGCTGGCGGGCTGGGTTGCGAGTCTTGTGTTCTCCAATATCGTCTATACGCTTACGGTTTCGTTTGGCGATATCGGCAAGGCGCTCGCTGTCGTGCTGTTGGTCATGCAGGTCGGCGGTTCGGGCGGTACGTTCCCCATCGAGATGACCGGCCCCGTGTTCCAGGCGATCTACCCGTTCCTGCCGTTTACCCACGGCATCAACGCCATGCACGCCGCCATGGCTGGCGCCTACCATATGGAGTACTGGGTTGAGCTGGGTATCTTGGCGAGCTATCTGATTCCGTCGCTGGGCCTGGGCGTCGTCTTCCGCCGCCCGGTCATCAAGGCCAACGACTGGATCATCGAAAAGCTGGAATCAACAAAGCTAATTTAGTGCGGCAACGTTAACGCTGATGCAGCGTGAATGCGGCTCGCGCAGCGTCGGCCGGTCCGCCGTTCGGTAGAACGGCGGAACAAGGCGCTTTAGTGGGCTGGATTGCGGTGCAACGCTGGTTGTTGCTACAGTAGCGGGGCGTGCCGGGGGTCCGGCGCGTCCCGTTTTTATTTGACCATGAGGCGGCACGCAGCCATACGCGTGCGGACACCACGCCCAGATTGAGTGCGAGGATGTTTCATGGCCCAATACGCTGCTAACGAAATCGAAAACATGCCCGATAGCCCTGTAGCCCGTGAGGATTTGGGCGCGGGTGGTATTCCCCGGGGTGCCGGCGCACGCTCGCCGTTGTTCTGGAAAGTTCTACTGCTTTCGGTGGCGATTATCTGGGGCTACTCCTTTACCACTATGAAGGACGCACTCGACACCATTCCGGTGTTCGAGCTGGTCTATGTTCGCTTTCTCCCGGCATCACTGGTTATGTTTGCAATTTTCCATAAGCGCATCATCGCTCATTTCAATGCCCGCAACCTGATCGTCGGGCTTGGCATGGGCGCGCTCATGTGGGGTGCCTACGGTTTGCAGACGATTGGCCTGGCACAGACCACGGCGGGCAAGAGCGCTTTTTTGACCGGCACGTATTGCATCCTTGTGCCGTTTGCAAGCTATGTCCTGAGCGGTGAAAAGCTTACCCGGTATAACCTGGGTGCAGCGTTGTTGTGCCTGGCGGGTATTGGCCTGGTAGCGCTCGATAGCGTCGAGTTCAATGCCGGCGATGTTATTACCTTGGGCGGCGCGATCTTCTTCGCCATCCAGATGGCGGTGACTGCCAAGTGCGGTCGCAAGATGGACATCAACGTCATTACGTTTTGGATGTTTGTGGGCAATGGCGTTTTGAGTTTAATCACGTCGCTGCTATTCGAGACTCAGGCGCCCCTCTCTGCATGGACGCCGGAGTTTATCGGTGTGGCTGTTTTCCTCTCGGTGGGCTGCACATGCGTGGCGCTGCTCGTCCAAAACGTCGGTTTGGCGCATGTCCCCGCCTCGACGGGCTCACTGCTTCTTTCGATGGAGTCGCCTTCGGGCGTGTTGTTTTCGGTGCTGCTGATGGGGGAGGCGCTCACCTCGC
>CABQHR010000220.1 GCA_902463875.1 uncultured Collinsella sp. | reverse complement strand
CCCGACCAAGGAGAAGAAGCCCGCCCGCGGCCGCAAGACCACAACCAAGGCGAGCGCGGCCAAGAAGACTTCGACGGCGAAGAAGACAACGACGGCCAAAAAGGCGGCCGCTAAGAAGACGACGGCAAAAAAGGCCGCGACTAAGAAGGCCGCCGCCGACAAATAGCCGAACAGCGACGCAACACAGCAACAGGGACCGGGTGCGCGAATCCAAACGCGTACCCGGCCCCGCTCATGAGTTGCGGTGAAATAGTTCTTATTTGAGCTTGCAGGGCTCAAAAACCGGAACTATTCCACCGCAACTTCTTGTTGGTAGGGGAGTTTAGTTCACTTCGACGGGTTTGGCGCCGGGATAGCGCTCCTCAAAGTCTAGGCGGTACTTATTGTCATTGGTGCCCGCCACGTTGTCGCGTGACAGCGGCGTCACGATCTCATTCTTGTGGTCCGCGGGCTTGGCGTATTTCAGGCTGATCTCCCAGGCATCGCAGATTGCATCGATGCGGTGATCCAAGTCGTCGTACAGGGCGATGATGTCCTTCCAGGAGCTGTAGTTCTTGGAGCTCGTGGGGACGTCCAGGTCCTCGACGATGTCGTAATACTGCTCGATGTTGTCCTCTGTGCGCTCGGCAACATCGGCGAGATTCTGACGGGTGGTGCGATCTTCTTCCAGATAGCTGCCGTTGAAAGCCTGCGCGCATGCGCGGACTTGGCTGTCGAGATCTTCGAGCAGATCGTAGTATTCGCTCAGTCGCCGGTAGAGGTTTTGCTCGGATAGGGTCGCTTCGCTGTCGTCCTCGTCGTCATCGCCATCATCGTCGTCGTACAGGCTGTTGGGGTCGCCGAGGGGCTTTAGGCCATCGTCATCGACATCGCGGTGCAGCTTGGTTACCTCGGCAGTCGTCTGCGTGGCGGCGTTGTCGAACGGTTTGATCACAAAGAAAATGACCAGGGCGATGATGATCGCCACCAGCACAACGATAACGGCGATAAGCGGCCCGGTGCCGCTCTTCTTGGGAGCGGGCGCTTGTGACTGAACGGGCGCGTATGCGGGTGCCGGCTGCTGCTGAGGCGAGCCGCTCGCGACAGGGATGCGCTGCGTGGTTTCGACCGACACGGGGCTTGCGGCGGGGTCGGGGCGATAGGCGAGGGGGTCGTCCGGTTTGGTTTGCGGCGTATCGAGGGCGCCGGTCTGCTCAAAAGCGGGCTGATCGTTGCTCGCGGTCGATTGCTCAACGGGTGCACCGCACGAGGTGCAGAACTTGGCGTCGTCTGCAAGAAGCTTGCCGCACGAGGCGCAATACCGGGACATTGCCACTCCTTTCGCCACATTTCAAATCAATACGGCGATTATACCCAGCGCACAAAAAAGCCGGCAGTTAGGGACGTTCCTTTTCGGCCGGCACTTTAAGAATGTCCCCAATGACTCAATGACTAGGTCCGATTTGGGGTGCGCCTGCCCCTGGGGTATCATGGCTTGGTTGATATATCCGCATTTACGCGCCTTGTAGGAAGGGGCTGCGCCCATGGCTTTTGAGCCCGCTCAACAAAGCTTTATCACGCTCGAGGGCGTCGACGGCGCCGGCAAGTCCACGCAGGCGCGCCTGCTGGCCCGCGCGCTCGACCTCGCTGGCTATCAGGTCGTAACTCTGCGCGAGCCGGGCGGCACCGCCATCAGCGAAAAGATCCGCGCCCTGCTGCTCGACCCCGCCAATACGGCGATGGGCGACACCTGCGAGCTACTGCTCTACGAGGCCGCGCGTGCCCAGCTGGTGCACGAGGTCATCGCGCCCGCCCTCGCTGCCGGCAAGGTGGTCCTGTGCGATCGTTTCTACGATTCCACGACCTGCTATCAGGCGTTTGCCGATGGCCTCGACCGTCAGATGGTACGCGATGCCAACAACCTGGCTGTCGCCGGTACGCTTCCGGCGCTCACGCTCGTCTATCACATCACGCCCGAGCAGGCGGCGCTGCGCATGGCGGCCCGCGGTGCGGCCGATCGCATGGAGGCCAAGGGCATGGCCTTCCAGGAGCGCGTCTACCAGGGATTTTGTGCAATTGCTGCCGAGGAGCCAGACCGCGTAAAGCTCATCGACGCCACCGCGTCGATTGCAGACGTCTTCGCGCAGACGGTCGAGCAGGTTCGCGCGTATGGCCTCGATGTTCCCCAAGATGCCGTCGCCGCCGCGCTTGCCCAGGAGGCTGAGTAGCATGGCCCCCGCTCAGGCAAGCCTGCTGGCAAAGCTCGACACCCAAGAGCGCGTGCGTGATTTTTTGACCAACGCCGTCGCCAGCGGCCGCGCATCGCACGCCTACCTGTTTTTGGGCTCGCCTGGTGCCGGCAAGCTCGACGCCGCATGGGCGCTCGCCCAGGCATTCCTGTGCGAGCAGGATGGCTGCGGATCGTGCGACAGCTGTGTGCGTGTCGCCCGCCATACGCACCCCGACGTGCACTATTACACGCCCGAAAGCGCTACGGGCTATCTCATCGCCCAGACCCGCGAGCTGCTCGATGACGTGCCGCTGGCACCCATCCGCGCCAAGGCAAAGGTCTACATCATCGACCGTGCCGAGCAGCTGCGCGCCAACACCGCCAACGCGCTGCTCAAAACGCTCGAGGAACCGCCCGAGGGCGTCATGTTCATCCTGCTGGGCACCTCGGCCGACGTGATGCTGCCCACCATCGTGAGCCGCTGCCAGTGCGTACCGTTTCGGCTGGTGTCGCCCGTTGTGGCCGCGCAGGCCGTGAGCCGCGCCACCGGTCAGGACCCCGCGCGCTGCCGCATGGCCGTCGCCGTGGCGGGAAGCCCCACGCGTGGTATCGAGTTCCTCAAGAGCGCCGAGCGTCAGGACGCCCGCCGCCAGATGGTCCGCGCCATCGATTCGCTCATCGCTGCCGACGAGGCCGATGTGCTCAGTCGCGCCAAGTCGCTCATCGTCGCCGTCAAGGCGCCGCTCGCCGAGGTCAAGTCCACGCAGGAAAAGGTGCTCGAGC
>CABQHR010000219.1 GCA_902463875.1 uncultured Collinsella sp. | reverse complement strand
CTGTCATCGTTGCCCAGCAAACCACCACAAAGGTGCCTGTCCCCTTTGTGGTGGTATGTGGTGGTTAGGCGTCGAGGTAGATGCGCTGGGGCTGGTTGCGGCGACGAGCAAAGATGATGAGCGCCAGACCTGCGATTACGAGCGGAAGGCTCAGCAGCTGACCCATCGTGATGACGCCGCCCAGCAGATAGCCAAGCTGGGCGTCGGGCACGCGCACGAACTCGACGAGGAAGCGGACGATGCCGTAACCCATCACAAACACGCCCATAAACGTGCCCTGGGGCAGCAGCGGCTTTTTGCGGCTGAGCACCTGCAGAATGCAAAAGAGCACAATGCCCTCAAGAAATGCCTCGTAGAGCTGGGAGGGGTGACGCGGCATATCGCCCGCGGTGCCACCGAAGACCACGCCCCAGGGCAGATCGGTCGGCTTGCCCCACAGCTCACCGTTCACGAAGTTGGCGCAACGTCCCAGGCACAGCGCCAGCGGAGCACCGATAACGGCAAGGTCGGCGATGGTCCAGGCGTCGAGTTTATACATGCGGCACACGAGCACGCCGCCGATAATGCCGCCCACCAGGCCGCCATGGAAACTCATGCCGCCCTCGTTGGTAGCAAAAATCTCGAGCGGATGGGCCCAGTAGTAGCCGTCGCCGTAAAAGACGACATAGAACAGGCGCGCACCGATAATGAGACCAAAGACCACGCCGACCACGACGCTCGTCAGGTCGTCAATCGTGATGTTAAAGCCCCAACGGCGCTGCGTGCGGTACATGACGACCGCCGTAAGCAGGGCGCCGACCACATAGGCCAGACCGTACCAGTAGATGGTGATGGGACCCGCCGAAATCGCGACGGGATCAAGCATATGGTAGAGGTCGTTGAGCATGTCGATCCCCCTGCTCCCTACATACAAATGCGGCCGCGGGCCTTGCGCTCGCAGCCGCATATCTGGGCGTAACGTCTATGCGGAGCATGCCGTCCGCAGCTTTCGCATCTTAGAACGGCGCGTACTCGTCGTACAGGTCCTCGGCCTCGCCGGAGGCATTGACCTGCTCGACGCGCGTAACGCCGGGCACATGCTCCTTCAGGATGCGCTCGATACCCATGGACAGGGTCAGCGAGCTCATGGGGCAGCCGGCGCAAGCGCCCTGCAGCTCCAGCTTGACGACGCCCTCGTCGTCGACGCCCACATACTCCATATCGCCGCCATCGGCCTGCAGGTTGGGGCGGATCTCCTCAAGAACCTTCTTAAGCAGCTCTTCGTTAACAGCCACAGGGGCTCCTTTCTCACAATAACGCGGGCACGCCCGCGGACAGGGGCTATGTTACTACAGCCATGTACCCGCTTGAGCGCCAGCCATGCGCGCGGACACGACTTTCACGAGCAGTCAATTTGGGACGGGGCTCTTTTAGCTGTTTTGCCGCCAGCTGGCGTTGGCACGCACTACTGCTGAGCCCGCTCCCCGGTGCCAATATGGACATCGACGATAACCTGGCGGTAGCTGATACCGCACGAGTCGAGGATGCGACGGCTGATGCGGCCGTCGTCGGTATCGGCGTACTTGTTGTCCAGGTAGACAACCTCGCCCACGCCCACCTGCGCAAGGATCTTGGCACAGTCATGGCACGGGAACAGCGTGACGTAGACCGTGGAACCCTCCAGGTCCTTGAGCGAGCCACGGTAGTTGAGCACGGCATTGGCCTCGGCATGCACCACGTAGTTGTGCTTATCCTGCAACGGGTCATCGCTCGTACCCCACGGGAAAAAGTCGTCGTTGAGCGCCGAGGGCGTGCCGTTGTAACCCACCGAAAGGATGCGGTGGTTGGTGCTGGCGATGCACGCTCCCACCTGCGTGTTGGGGTCCTTGCTGCGGCGCTGCGCGGCGATGGCCACGCTCATAAAGAACTCGTCCCAGCTAATAACGTCGCGGCGCTTGCCCGACGCGGTTTGATGAAGATCGTCCGACATGGCAGACACCTCCGAAATCGCAATAGTTTGGCCCATTGTAGCAGGTGAAAGGTAGGGGCGCTTATCCCACCAGCCCCTCGCCCTACGCGCGGCGGGGCTTTTGGTTGATGCGGTAGAGCTCGGCGAGACCCCGCAACGTCAGTGCGTCATCTACCGTCAGGCTATGGCCGACCAGCGCCGCAAGTGCCTCGGCATCGTCGCCGGTAATGACGATGGGCACATCGCCCTCCCCCGCGGCCTTGGTCGCGCGCATCTCGGCAAGCACCATGTCGAGCATGCCGTCGATGCGGGCTACCTCGCCCAAGACCACGCCCGAGCGCATGGCCTCGCGCGTGTTGCGACCGATCACATGCGTGGGTGCCGAGGGCTCGACCTGCGGCAGACGCGCCGCAGCAGCCGAAAGCGAGCGGGCGCCAAGCGCCAGACCCGGCGCGATGACGCCGCCCACAAAGGTGCCGCGCGCGTCGATGACCTCGATATTGGTCGTGGTACCCAAGTCGATCACGATGCAGGGAGAGCCGTAGACGGCGCGGGCCGCCACGGCATCGGCGATGCGGTCGGGGCCAATCTCGGCCGGGTCGTCGTAGTGCACGGGCATGCCGGTCTTAAGTCCCGGCCCCACGGTGAGCACGCGCCCCGTGCAGGTGCGGGAAAGTGCCGCCTTCCACGGGCGCTCGAGCGCCGGGACCACGCAGCTCAGCACAGCAGCCGCGGGCACAAGCGCACCCGGCATGCCCGCATCGGCCGCCAGTGCGGCCATGACCTGCACGAGACGCATGCGCGCCTCGTCTGCTGTGATGCTCGACGGCGTGGTGATCTCGCACGTCGCAAGCGGACATTCCTGCGCCGCGGCCGAATCCTCTGCAAACAGGCCAAAGCGAATGAACGTGTTGCCCACGTCGACCGTCAATATATATGCACACCCATTAAGCATCGTCGGCGCTCCTTTCGTCTGCCCAGCAGTATATCCCGTATGCAAGGCAGTCAATTTGGGATGATTTTTCTGGGACGGGGATTAAAAAATCATTGTGTACCTAATGATTTTT
>CABQHR010000218.1 GCA_902463875.1 uncultured Collinsella sp. | reverse complement strand
CTTCGGCCTCTCGGTCAGCTCTCCGTAACAGCCGTTCTATAGTAACCAAACAGCCAAGGATGGGCAAGAGGAAATTTTCTAATTGCCTAGCAGCCTTTCCTCCTTGAAAGCTTCGCCTACCCCAGCGAGCGGTTGAGGGAGCCGAGCTCGTCGTTGCCCATGGTGCGCCACATTTGGAAGATGCAACCGCGTGCCAGGAAAAAGAACCCGTTGTCGACCAGTTGCACAGCGGCATCTGCCAGCTGATTCGTCACGGCGGACACTGGCGGCAGCTCTAGTCCAGCCTTGTGGATGGTCTCGACCGCTTCCTCGAACGTCGGAGGCTCGCTGACGCCCATCTCGTTCATAAGGCCCTGCATTTCTTCCAGCGCGCTGCTGCCCGACTCCTCGCCGCGCGGCACCAGACGGTAACAAGCCAGCGCCAGGTCGAGCTGATCGCAATTCCAATAGGCAAACGCCAAGCGATAGAACAGGTAGCCGATTGCAGAACGATCGCTGGCAATACGTAGGCCGTGGCGCGCCACCTCGATAATCTCGTCAAAGCGCTCCAGACGCGCAAGCACGTTGATGAGCGCAAAGTGCGACTGCATGGACGAGCGCGCCAGATCGTAAAGATGGCGCACCTCGGGCAGTGCTCGTTCAAAGTCCTCTTGCTCGGCGTAAAAGCTGCAGATCTCATGCTGGGCAAAGTACAGCGCATCGGGCGCACGAAGGATTCGCACAGAGCGGTCTTCTTCCAACACCGGTAGCACCATGCGCACCAGCTGGTTATCGCAAAACTGCGTTTGAACCGGACCTGTCGCCAAAAGCTCGGCGACGGCGCACTTGGCCTCCAACTCCTCAACAAGACGGGAAAAACCTTCAAAAGCACCTGTACGGTCGACTTTTGCCTGCTCGCGCAATTCAACAACACGGGCCACGTATGGGTCGTCGTCCTCTTCCATGACCTCCAGCTCGTCAGCCGTATCGGCAAGCAGCAGATCGCGCACCGCCGGCGGCAGTATGCGATGGTCATCACGCGGACGAGCATGAACCTCCGCAGGTTCAATCGTCTCCGGAGCGGTTGACTCATATGCCTCAAGCACACGCTTGCACGGCATATCGTCCATGTCCATGCTCTCAAGATCCTTGGCGACAGGCACGCAATCGGCCAGATAGGCCGCGCGCCCAAAGAAATACGTTGCGACAACGCGCTCGCCCTGCTCACTGTCGGGAGCAGCAATCTGCACATAGCAGCGCGTGATGCAGGTGCCCGCGGCAAAACACGCTGCCGCAAGCGTGAGTGCCACGCGCGCATCGTGCTCCGCGGCCCAGATCGCGCGCGTGTCCTCGTCCAACTCGCGCCAGGCGTCATCTTGAGCGTCGTATTCACGTTGTGGCATAGCATCAACGACAGACTGCCCAAACCGAACGAGCATGATCCCCTCGGCAACGTTTGCCCGATAGGTATAGTCGAGCCGCGTGACCACGTTAAGTGCCTCGACAATACGCGCGAAGCGGGTACGCACATCCCACTCACCGCCCGGCTGGCAAGCCACCGTACCCGGTTTGCCCCACGGGTTATCGCTCGAGGCCGTATCGAGCAGTCGAGGAACATCGTTGGTCGTCTTAGCGATATGCCACGCATCAAAGAGCGCGCAGCCCTCAAGGCTCGGCGACGAGGCCGCGGGGACCAATCCAGCCCCGATGCGCTCAAGGATGCCGGAGAGGCGGTTGAGACGGCACTCGATGGCAAGCAGCATGTCAATCTCGTCCTGGTCCAGCAGGCTACGATCAAAATTGAGATAGAAAAGCTTTGAACGATCGATGCGAGCCAGGCTCATCTCGGACTTGGCAGCGATGGTGCGCAGGCGGGGCAAGTCAATTTCACTCATAAGGGCAGCGGCATAGCGCTCGATACCGCTCGGATTCTCGGCATGGTCAACGCGGTAAAGCAGCGTCTCGATAGCATCAGGGAGCGGTGCCGTGTTAAAGCCCAAAAACACCTCGACCGGCTCGGGCAACTTTACGAGCTTGATCTTGTCGATAACATTTTGCATACCCTCGTCGAGTCCGCCGGCGTCCGCCGTGCTCGCAATGGCATTTTCGGAGTCAGCGAATATCACGTAGCGCAGGAACATCGATGCCATGAACTCGCCGTAAGGAAGGGAGCGGGTCGAATTCCATGTCTCGTGGTCGGACTGCTCGCGCATGGGGCCTTCGGGAGAGCCGACGGTTCGCGCGCACGCGCGCATCGTGCCGTTGGCTCCCCGAACCACAATCTCACCAATACCGGAGTCCGACTCGTCAAGGACCAGTTCCATGTCGGGATCGTTGGGCAGCGGAGCCTCGCTGACGGGGCGGTCCACCTTGTACACCTCACCCGAAACGCTTACGTAGCCCAAAAGCGACACATGACTTTTGCCAACAAATTCGACGACATAACAAGATTCATGCCGATCCTCGCCAAAGAGTTTCCAGACCACGCCATATGAGCGTCCCGCAGGCTGCTCGGGCATCGCCGGAAAGCGCTTCTTGGGATCGAGAAACCTGAGCTTGTATGTCGGACGCTCTGCCACGAAATATCACCCTGATCGGTCGCTTGAAGAAGGAGTGGTCGCGAATAAGTCGCGACATCTACTCGGAATCTTACACGAGTCGACAGGAAATCGTCCCTTTGGACGAAAGCACTCAAGCTGGCGCAAAAGAAAAGCCCCCGTTGCCGGGAGCTTTAATCTCAAATGGTGCGGCGTATAGGATTCGAACCTATGACGTTCTGATTCGTAGTCAGACCCTCTATCCAGCTGAGGTAACGCCGCGACTTGTTGATTATTATGCACATGGACTGAATAATAGTCAAGCGTTTTTCAAAAAAAGTTATTGAATTTGATTTTTACTCATTTGATGCAGTCGATCGACTCGATACTTTCAAACACGGCGAAAGCAACTCCTCAAGTATGTCGACATATAAGAAAAGCCTCCGTTACCGGAGGCTTTAAAGTTCAGTTGGTGCGGCGTATAGGATTCGAACCTATGACGTTCTGATTCGTAGTCAGACCCTC
>CABQHR010000217.1 GCA_902463875.1 uncultured Collinsella sp. | reverse complement strand
ACCTGGCCTTCTTGCAGCTTGGTCTCTTGCAGCGCCAGGATATCGACGTCGAGTTCTTGCGCGATCTGGATAAAGCTCGGGTCCTTTTTGAGCACGGCGCGCAGGCCGTTGACGTTCCACGAGGCGAAAGTGTAAGTCTGAGGCATGGTGTCCTTTCGATGGGGTTGGCAGGCTTAAGATTAGCGCAACAGGGGCGGGGTGGGCTCCGCGCATGCCGACTCAAAGGCCGCGTGCTGGGACATCGCCCGACGCCGCCCGATCAACAAGGACGGAGGGCTCATATGACGCAGGCAATATCGGATCCCAGGCAGGCCTCCGCCGCGCTGGCGGAGCTGTTCGAAACCCATAGCCACGTGGTCTTCTTTGGCGGCGCTGGTGTTTCCACGGCAAGCGGCATTCCCGATTTTCGCAGCGTGGACGGCCTGTATCACCAGCAGTTTACCTACCCACCCGAGACCATGCTCTCGCATAGCTTTTACGAGGCGCATCCGGCCGAGTTCTTCGACTTCTACCGCACCAAGATGATCGCGCTTAGCGCCAAGCCCAACCGCTGCCACACCAAGCTGGCCGAGTTGGAGCGCGCCGGCAAGCTCGATGCCGTGGTGACGCAAAACATCGACGGCTTGCATCAGATGGCGGGTTCGCAGCGCGTGTTTGAGTTGCACGGATCGGTTCATCGCAACATTTGCCAGTCGTGCGGCGCGATCTATAGTGCCGAATGGATTTGCTCGCGCGAGCACGAGGACGCCGCGGGCGTGCCCGTGTGCCCCGCGTGCGGTAGTCGCATCAAGCCCGATGTGGTGCTCTACGAAGAGCCGCTCGACGAGCATGTGTTGACCGGCGCCGTTGCCGCCATCGCCGCGGCCGATGCCCTCATTGTGGGCGGGACCTCGCTCGTGGTGTATCCGGCGGCAGGCCTTACGCGATACTTTACCGGCGATACGCTGGCCATATGCAACCTTGCTCCCACCGATCAGGATGCAAATGCCGACCTGCTGATTTCTTGCGACATCGCGGCCGCGTTTGCGTTCTAGCCCGCGCGCGCGGATACAATAGAAAGACTGAGTGCAAAGCGACCCCGCCGCCAGCGCCCGAGCGCGGCGGCGTGGGCATTTTAGGAGGATGTTCATGGCGAACGACAGCAAGACATGGCGGTGCGGAAAGTATGAGCTCAGCTTTGACCGTCCGCGCATCATGGGCGTCCTCAACGTGACGCCCGATTCGTTTAGCGATGGCGGGGAGCACTTCGACCCGGACGCCGCGATCGAGTATGGCCTGGCGATGCTCGACGCCGGCGCCGACATCATCGACGTAGGCGGCGAGTCCACGCGCCCTGGTTTTACCCCGGTCAATCCCGACGAGGAGGCTCGCCGCGTGCTGCCCGTGGTGCGCGCGCTGGCCAAGGAGGGCGCCATCGTCTCGATCGACACCCGTCATGTGGCGGTTGCCAAGGCGGCCGTGCGCTGCGGCGCCTCGATCGTCAACGACGTGACCGGCTTCACCGACCCCAAGATGGTCGAGTTTGTTAAGACGAGCACCTGCGGCGTCATCGTGATGCATGCCGGCGAGGTCGTCGCGCCTACCCGCACGCACGCAACGGTGCAGCTCGATACCTCGGCAGCGGCGTTTGTTGCCGAGAAGGCGCGCGAGGCGGCTGCCGAGGCCGCGCGTGAGGCCGAGAAGCCGGCTCGCCGCCGTCGCGGCAAGTTGCTGGGCGAGCCTAAGCCGGAGACCAAGCTTCCGGGCGGTGTGGTGCAGCCCTCGTTGCCGTTTGGTGAACCGGAACCCACGTCTGAGCCTGCAACCGAGCTGGGGCAGGAGACGCCTGCCGCCGAGCAGGCTGCTGCCGCCGAGACCGCCGCGCCCGCGCCCGAGGCCGCGCCCGCAGCCACCGAGGCCGCATCGGAGCCCAATGACCGCCTGGCCGCCATGATGCGCCGCAGCGCCCGCCGCGAGGAAGCCTACGTGCCCACCTCGCAGCTCCGCCGCTTCACCCTGCCCGATTCGGCGCCCATCATGCGCCGCGTCATGGGCTTTCTGTCCGACCAGGCCCGCGCGCTCATCCATGCCGGCGTGTCGCGCGACCGTATCTGCATCGATCCCGGCCCGGGCTTTGGCAAGACGGCCAACGAAGACATCGTCATCCAGCGCGAGACCGCCAAGATGGCGTCGCTGGGCTATCCGCTCATGTGCGCCGTATCGCGCAAGCGCTTTGTGGGCGCCGTCTCGGGCGTGACCGAGGCCGCCGAGCGCGATGCCGCCACGTTTGGCGTGTGCCTGGGCGCCATCCAGGCCGGTGCCAACATCGTGCGCGTGCACGACGCCGCGGGTTTTGCGCAGTTCCTGAACGGCTACTGGGCGGTTGCCAAGCCGCAGCCGCGCCGCGCGTTTGTGGCCGTGGGCTCCAACCTGGGGCACCGCTGTGACAACATCCGCGCCGCACGCGACATGATCGCCGAGATTCCACTCACCTGCGTGTCCAACTCCTCCAAGATCTACGAGAGCGAGCCGGCCTACGAGATGCGCCAGGACGCGTTTGCCAACGCCGTCATCGAGATTAAGACTGAGCTGGCGCCGTTGGTGCTGCTCGACGAGCTCATGAAGATCGAGGCCGAGCTGGGCCGCGACCGTTCCAAAAAGGCCAAGGCCAACGGTCCGCGCACCATCGACCTGGATCTGCTGTGGATGGACGGCGAGACCCACGGCGGCAAAAAGCTGCGCCTGCCGCATCCGCTGATCGGCGAGCGCGACTTTGTGCTGGTGCCGCTCGAGGATCTGATGCACGATCCGGCGCGGTTCTTCCGCTACAACGGCGTCGAGGTCAAGGAGCCCGAGGACCGCGTGGGCCATATCGTGGGCGAATTGGGGCGTATGTAGATGATCGAGATGAATGCTGTTGCCGCCGCCACCGAGCTCGACGCGGCGCGTGACGCGGGCCGCGAGGGCATGTCCGCGGGCTGGTGCGCGTGGAGCGCGGGCGATGCATCGCTGACGTTTTCGCTGGTCGTGCGCCCCGATGTGAACATGCACGCCTTCCACGGCCTGCC
>CABQHR010000216.1 GCA_902463875.1 uncultured Collinsella sp. | reverse complement strand
CCGGACGCGCTGCTGCCCACGCTGGGCGGCCAGACCGGTCTGAACGCCGCCGTCGAGCTGGCGAAAGACGGCACGCTCGACAAGTACGGCGTCGAGATGATCGGCTGCGACCTTGCCGCTATCGAGCGTGGTGAGGACCGCAAACTCTTTAACGAGGCCATGGCCGAGATCGGCCTGGAGGTCGCGCGCTCGGGCTATGCCTACAGCGTGGCCGACGCCGAGGCTATCGCCGAGCGCGTGGGCTATCCCTGCGTACTGCGCCCGAGCTTTACCCTCGGCGGCGCCGGCGGCGGCATCGCTCACACCCACGAGGAGCTCGTCTCCATCGTGAGCCAGGGCCTGGAGCTCTCGCCTGCCCACGAGGTGCTGGTCGAGGAGTCCATCGAGGGCTGGAAAGAGTATGAGATGGAGGTCATGCGTGACCACGCCGGCAACGGCATCATCGTGTGCTCCATCGAGAATCTCGACCCCATGGGCGTGCATACCGGCGACTCCATCACCGTGGCGCCGGCGCAGACACTAAGTGACCTTGAGTACCAGCGCATGCGTGTCGCCTCGCTCGCCATCTTGGAGAAGATCGGCGTCGAGACCGGCGGCTCCAACGTGCAGTTTGCCGTGAACCCCCAGACCGGCCGCCTGATTGTCATCGAGATGAACCCGCGCGTGAGCCGCTCGTCCGCACTGGCCTCCAAGGCCACGGGTTTCCCCATCGCCAAGGCCGCCGCGCGCCTGGCCGTGGGCTATACGCTCGACGAGATCGTCAACGACATCACCAAGGCAACGCCCGCCTGCTTTGAGCCCACGATCGACTACTGCGTGGTCAAGGTGCCGCGCTTTGCCTTCGAGAAGTTCAAGGGTACCGACCCCACGCTCACCACGCGCATGAAGGCCGTGGGAGAGATTATGGCGATCGGCCGCACCTTTGAGGAGGCCTTCGGCAAGGCCATGCGCTCACTGGAGGACGGTCACCAGGGCATCTGCGCCGGTGGCAAGGAGGGTGCCGACAAGCTGAGCGACGATGAGCTCGCTCAGGCCGTGGCAACCCCGACCGAGCACCGCATCTTCTTTGTGGTCGAGGCCCTGCGCCGTGGCTGGGACATCGCCCACATCCATGCCATCTGCGGTATCGATCCGTGGTACCTCAACCGTATCAACGACATGGTGCAGGTCCAGGAGAGCATCCGCGGCCTGCGTGTGGAGGATATCGACGCCGACGCGATGCGCCTGCTCAAGCAGTACGGCACGAGCGACGCCGAGATTGCCGCGCTGACCGGCTCGGACGAGCGCTTTGTGCGCGCCTATCGCAAGGGTCTGGGCGTGGTTCCCAGCATGAAGACGGTCGATACCTGCGCGGCCGAGTTCTCGAGCGCCACGGAGTACCACTACAAGACGTACGAGAACATCTACCGCACGAGCCCGGATGCCAAGAAATGCGTGGCTCCCGACGAGACCACGCCGGCGGACAAGCCCAAGGCGATGATCCTGGGCGCCGGCCCCAACCGCATTGGCCAGGGTATCGAGTTCGATTACTGCTGCGTGCACGCGAGCTACGCGCTGGCGGCCCGCGGCTTTGAGACCATCATGGTCAACTGCAATCCCGAGACCGTCTCGACCGACTATGACACGTCCGACCGTCTGTACTTTGAGCCGCTCACCTACGAGGACGTCATGGACGTTATCGATGTCGAGCGCCCCGACGGCGTCGTGGTGACGCTCGGCGGCCAGACCCCGCTTAAGCTGGCGCGCATGCTCGAGGAGAGCGGCGTCAACATTATGGGCACAAAGCCCGACGCCATCGATTTTGCCGAGGACCGCGAGCGTTTCGCCGCTCTGCTCGACAAGCTGGGCATCATGTACCCGCCGGCGGGTCAGGCCACCTCGTTTGAGGAGGCCGAGGCCGTGGCCGCGCACATCGGCTACCCGCTGCTGGTGCGTCCGAGCTACGTGCTGGGCGGCCGCGGCATGATGATCGCCTACGATGCCGAGCATCTGCGCGATTACATGGCCGAGGCTGCACGCATTAGCCCCGACTACCCGGTGTACCTCGACCGCTTCCTGGAGGGTGCGATCGAGTCCGACGTCGACGCCCTGTGCGACGGCGAGGAGGTCTACATCGGCGGTATCCTGGAGCATATCGAGGAAGCCGGTATTCACTCCGGCGACTCCGCGACCTGCATCCCGCCGTTCAGCTTTAGCGAGAGCCTGCAGGCGAAGCTCCGCGAGACCACGCGCCGCATCGCGATGGCGCTGGGAGTCCGCGGTCTGGTCAACGTGCAATATGCCATCAAGGGCGAGACCGTCTACGTGATCGAGGCCAACCCGCGCGCCAGCCGTACCGTGCCATTTATCTCCAAGGCCACCGGTGTGCCGCTGGCCAAATGCGCGGCGCGCATCATGGCGGGCGATTCCATCGCGAGCTTGGGCCTGCCGAGCGACGAACGTCAGCTGGACTGGTTCTGCATGAAGGAAGCCGTCATGCCCTGGGGTCGTTTCCCGGGCGCCGACGTTATCCTGGGGCCCGAGATGAAATCGACGGGCGAGGTCATGGGTATCGCCAAGAGCTATCCCGAGGCATACGCCAAGACGCAGCTGGCGATTGACTACAAGCTGCCCGACCCGAGCGCCGGCAAGGTATTCATCAGCGTGTGCGACCGCGACAAGCGCCACATCCTTTCGGTCGCGCGTATCCTGCGTTACCTGGGCTTTGACATCTGCTCCACCGAGGGTACGGCGCGCGTGCTGCGTGGAGGCAACGTGACATGCGAGATCGTGGAGAAGATTAGCGGCCCGCACGACGGCGAGCGCCCCAACATCGGCGACCTCATCGCCGATGGCAAGATCGCGGTGATCATCAACACGCCGTACGGTCCGGGCTCGCGCGGCGACGGCTATCTGCTGCGCACCGAGGCAGTGCGACGCGGTGTGACCTGCGTGACCGCGATGTCTGCCGCCAACACGTACGTGAGTGCCATCGAGGCGGTGCGCGAGGACCAGCAGGGTCACGGCAGCGCCAACGACATGGGCATGGACGTCATCGCCCTGCAGGACCTGCCGCAG
>CABQHR010000215.1 GCA_902463875.1 uncultured Collinsella sp. | reverse complement strand
TGGCGCGAGTGCGCTCAAGCTGGTCAAGTACTTCATCAAGGGCGGCACGTTCGGCACCAACGAGATCGCCATCTTGGGCGTGGGCTGCGTCGTCGCCTTTGTGGTGTCGCTCATTGCCATCAAGTGGCTTATGGGCTTCGTTCGCCGTCACGACTTCAAGTGCTTCGGCGTCTACCGCATCGTTCTGGGCATCGTGGTGCTTGCGTACTTCTTCGTCTTGGAGCCGATGCTCGGCCTCTAACTTAGTCGACGCTGCGCGGCGGCCAGAGCGACAACTTGTCATTCAACGAGGGCGGCATGACCAAAAGGTCTATGCCGCCCTCTTTTCATGCCAATTTGTTCGCTCTGACCGCCGCTCGCTACCGTTGCCATGACATCGGTGGCTCCGTGATTGGCGCATTGGGGGTCAGATTTCTTTGCACCAACGTGGTGCAGACCAACCTGACCCCATTGCACCAAATCTGCCGGGGCGGGCCTGACGGTGGCGCACGGAGTCGTGGTGTGATTTGCGTCGGTGTCCGCGCGGCTCGGTATACTGGTACGGCTCAAACTATGGCGCTGCCCGCAGGCGCGCCGTCCGTCAGATGAGGAGTCGCCCATGACCCAGCCTTTGCCCTGGGAAAAGAACGCCGCGGTACCCGCGCCGCCCGCGCCGGAACCCGTGCCACTCGATGCATACACCGCCCCCGCTGCGCCGGAGCCCGAGCTCGTTCCGCTCGACATCTACGACGCTCCCGCGCCGGCACCCAAGCCCGCCAAGCCGCTCGTCGACATCGACAGCCTTAATCCCGCCCAGCGTGAGGCGGTCCTGACCACCGAGGGCCCGTTGCTGGTGCTCGCCGGCGCCGGCTCGGGCAAGACCCGCGTCCTGACCTTCCGCATCGCACATATGCTCGGCGACCTGGGTGTTAAGCCTTGGCAGGTTCTTGCCATTACGTTTACCAACAAGGCTGCGGCCGAGATGCGCGAGCGTCTGGCGGCACTCATTCCCAGCGGCACCCGTGGCATGTGGGTGTGCACCTTCCACGCCATGTGCGTGCGCATGCTGCGTGAGGACGCCGACCTGCTGGGCTACACCGGCCAGTTCACCATCTACGATGACGACGACTCCAAGCGCATGGTGCGCGACATTATGCAGTCGCTCGGCATCGAGCAAAAGCAGTTCCCCATCAATATGATTCGCAGCAAGATCAGCTCGGCTAAAAATGCCATGATCGGCCCCGAGGACATGCTCAAATCAGCCGACAGTCCCAACGACAAAAAGGCCGCGCAGGTCTATATGGAGCTGGAACGCCGGCTGCGCGCTGCCAACGCCATGGACTTCGACGACCTGCTCGTGCGCACGCTCGAGCTGCTGCGTACCCGCCCCGAGGTGCTCGACAAGTACCAGGAGCGCTTCCGCTACATTAGCGTCGACGAGTATCAGGACACCAACCACGTTCAGTACGAGATCGCCAACCTGCTGGCTGCCAAGTACCAAAACCTCATGGTCGTGGGCGACGACGACCAGTCCATTTACAGCTGGCGCGGCGCCGACATCACCAACATCCTGGACTTCGAGAAGGACTTTAAAAACTGCAAGACCGTCAAGTTGGAGCAGAACTACCGCTCCACGGGCCATATCTTGAGTGCCGCCAACGCCGTGGTGCGTCACAACTCGCAGCGCAAGGATAAGCGCCTGTTTACGGCCGAGGGCGATGGCGAGAAGATCCAAGCCTTCCAGGCGAGCGACGAGCGTGACGAGGGTCGTTGGATTGCCGGCGAGATCGAAAAGCTGCACTCCAAGGGTACGAGCTACGACGACATCGCCGTGTTCTACCGCACCAATGCGCAGTCTCGTATCCTCGAAGATATGTTCCTGCGCGCGGGCGTGCCCTACAAAATCGTGGGCGGCACGCGATTCTTCGATCGTGCCGAGATTCGCGACGTCATGGCCTACCTCAAGATGATCGTGAACCCGGCAGACGAGATGAGCGTCAAGCGCGTCATCAACACGCCGCGCCGCGGCATTGGCTCCACCTCGATCCAAAAGATCGAGCAGCTGGCGCGCGATAACCGCTGCTCGTTCTTCCAGGCTTGCGAGATCGCGACGGCCGAGACCGGCATGTTTAGCGCCAAGGTTCGCAACGGCCTGTCGAGCTTTGTGGCGCTGGTGCGCGAGGGTCGCCGCATGGATGGCGAGCTCAAGGACGTCGTCGAGATGATTGTCGACAAGACGGGCCTGCTGCAGGCGTTTCGCGCCGAGGGCACGATGGAGTCCGAGAGCCGCGCCGAGAATATCCAGGAATTCCTGGGCGTTGCGGCTGAATTTGAGGAGACGCACGAGGATATCGAGGGTACGCTCGAGAGCTTGGAAGAGCTGCGCGCGGCCGGTGTCGCCGATGTGCCTGCGGGTGCCGAGCCCGAGCCCGTCGTGGTAAGCGCGCCCGCGCCCGAGCCTGGTCCGTCTGCGCCTGCGTCCTCGTTTGAGGCGCTCGTTGGCGCGCGCGATGCCGCTGGTTCCAATCCGCTCGACAGTTTGGCCGCCCCGGCGCTCTCGCCGCAGGATGCCCTGGCCGCCGCTATCGCCGGCAATGCCTACGCCGCGCCGACGGGGCTGCCGGCCGGCGCCGTGCATGCCGACGAGATCGAGCGCACTTATGGCCCGCTCACCTGCAAGGCGCTGCCGGCGCTCATGGAGTGGCTGGCCCTGCGCTCCGACCTGGACTCTCTTGCCGGCGAGACGCACGCCATCACCATGATGACGATTCACTCCGCCAAGGGCCTGGAGTTTCCGGCGGTCTTCGTGGCCGGCATGGAGGAGGGTATCTTTCCGCACGTGCACGACTTTGGCGGCAGCGACGATCCGGGCAAGCTCGAGGAGGAGCGTCGCCTGGCCTACGTCGCCATCACGCGCGCCCGCAAGCGCCTGTTCCTGACCTATGCGGCGACTCGCCGTACCTACGGCTCGACCTCGGCCAACCCGCGCTCGCGCTTCCTCAACGAGATTCCGTTTGAGGATATCGAGTTTAGCGGTATCGGCTCTGCCGGTTTTGAGGGTACGGGCTGGGAGAAGCGCGGCGACCGTCACGGCACTTTTG
>CABQHR010000214.1 GCA_902463875.1 uncultured Collinsella sp. | reverse complement strand
CGCGTCTTTTTGCTCAGCATGCCCTCGATCTTGCTCTACAACTTTGAGGCCGCGATCTTCCGCTCCGTCGGCATCACCCGCATGCCGCTGCAGGCACTTGCCGTGTCCACCGTCCTCAACATTGGCCTGGACCTCATCTTTGTCCCCGTACTCCACTGGGGCGTCGCGGGCGTCGCCATCGCCACCGCCATCGCCTACACCGTCAGCGCCGCTACGCTCTTTATCCGCCTGCTCAAGACCGACTCCGTCGTCCGCGTCACCCCACGCGACTTAGGCTTAGACCCCGTCGCCCTCAAGCGCATCGTCAAGATCGGCCTGCCCGCCGGCATCCAAAGCGCTGTCTTTGCCGTCGCCAACATCATCATCCAGTCCGCCATCAACAGCTTGGGCACCGAGGTCATGGCGGCATCGAGCGCTGCCATGAGCCTGGAGTACGTGTGCTACAACCTGCTCAACAGCTTTAGCCAGGCCTGCACCACCTTTGTGGGACAAAACCACGGTGCCCGCCAAATCGACCGCTGCACCAAGACGCTCAAGGTCTGCCTGGTCGAAGGCGGTATCGTCGCGCTCACCACCATCGTCATCATCGTAGGCTTGGGACGCGAAATCCTGGCGCTGTTCAACAGCGATCCCAACATCGTCTCGATCGGCTATATCCGCGTGTGTTCGATCTTCCCGGCGTATGCTTTTAGCATGTTCTACGAAAACATGTCCGGCTACCTGCGCGGCTTTGGCATCTCGCTCATGCCCGCCCTCATCACCATGATCTGCGTCTGCGGCATTCGCTTCTATTGGGTATTCTGCGTGTTCCCGCACTTCCGCACCTTTGCGAACATCATGATGGTCTACCCCATCAGCCTGGGCACCACGGCGTTCTTTATGGTCGTGGCGGTATTGCTCTGCCACCCGGCACGCACCTACCGTCTAGCACAAGCCAAAGCAACAGCCCGCTAAACACCGCACTCAACGTCACGCCAGTCATTAATTGACAATATGCGAGCTCATATAGTCGATAAAACGCCTCGTGGCGATAGGCATGGTGTCCCAGCTGCGCCAAGCTGCCACCACGTCGCGCGAGGGAGCATGCACGATGGGACGTACACGAATATCGGCCCGCATGCCCTCGACGGTACGGCGATAGAGCATACTCACGCCCAGGCCCTCTTCCACCATCGCCATGATGGTGTAGTCGTCGGTGACCTCACTCGTCACGTGCGGCGACAGCCCATGTGCCGCGAATGCATCGAGCACCAGGCTCTGCTCGCCCTCGTCCAGCAGCACAAACGGTTCGGACGCCAGGTCGGCGAGCGTTACCTTTTCCTTTGCCGCCAGCGGATGCGCGGCCGGCAGCAGTGCCACCAACTCGTCGTGATAGACCACGCGCTTCTCGAGCCCAGCGGTAAACCCGCGCGCCGTAAAGCAAAAATCCACCACGCCGTCGTGCACCCACTGGGCGTTGCGCGTGTAATCGCCCTGCTTGAGGGTAAAGTGCACGCCAGGATGCAGAGCCCCAAAGTCGCGAATCACGCGCGGCAATACGGTGCGGCTCACGTTAGTAAACGTCGCGATACGAATATCAGTCGAGGAGAGCCCCAGCAACTCCTGGCGCTTGCCCTCGAGCTCGGCCTCGGCAGTTACGATCTGGCGCAGATACGGCAGATACTGCTTACCGTCGCGCGTAAGCGAGACACCCTGCTTGCCGCGCTCGATAAGCGTGGTACCCAGCTCGCGCTCGAGCGTCTTGACGGCCTGACTCACCGCACTTTGCGTATAGCCCAGCTCGTCGGCCGCGCCCTTAAGACTGCCGCGATCGACCACCATACAAACAATCTGATACCGCGATGCCATCGTGCCTCCACATCGATGTAGCCGTAAAACGTTTTGCCAGCGCTTTTTCTAGTAGCATTAGTAGTCCTTAATCATACTGAAGATACATTCGCTTTACTACATCTACATCTGGGAGCAGAATCCTTTTTGCGAAACCGTTCTGTAACAAAAGGAGTCCCATGGATCGCAAAAAAGCAATCGCGCTCTCATTTTCCGTTCCCGTCGCATGGGGCTTTTCGTACCCCCTCATGAAGATCGGCATGGACAGCATGAACGCCACGAGCATCGTTGCGCTGCGCTGCATCATCGCCTTTGCGGCCTGTCTGCTGCTCTTCCACAAGCGCGCTTTCCGCATCAATCGCGACCTTATGGTTCGCGCCGCCATCATCGGTGCCATCATGGCAACCGAGCTCACCTGCATGTGCCTGGGCTCCAGCCTTACCTCCGCCTCCACCGCCGGCTTTTTGCAGAGCCTGACGGTCGTAATCGTGCCGTTTGCCAACGCCGCCCTGCTGCGCCGCGCCCCCGAGCGCAAAGTTCTCGTCGGCACCGCCATCGTCACCTGTGGCATGCTGCTGCTCTCGGGCGCCGACTTCACCAGCCTGAACCCGGGCGCGCTCATCATGTTGCTCTCGGCCTTTGTCTATGCCGGCCACATCATTGTGGCGAAGCGCTTTGTCGAAGATGTCGACCCGCTGGCTCTGGGCGTTTGGCAGCTGGGCTTTGGCGGCCTGTTCTCGGGCATCGCCGCATTCGTCTTTGGCGGTTTCACGCTTCCCGGCACGCCGGGCGAGGTCGTAGTCGTCGTTGCCCTCGCACTCATCTGCTCTGCCTATGGCTTTATCACCCAGACGCTCGTGCAGCCCCACGTGCCCGCCGAGACCACCGGCTTCGCTTTCTCACTCGAACCGGTCTGCTCTGCCGTCTTCTCGTTCTTCCTGGTCGGCGAGGTCCTGAGCCCCATCGCCTTCTTTGGCGCCGCCCTCATCCTCACCGGCGTCATGGTGGCAACCGTCGAGCTTCCGCGCCTCCGTGAACATGGACAGGCCCGTATGGCAGGAGCGCCCGAGCGCGTCTCGTAGTCCCCACTCCTTATGCAGCCGCGGCATAAAGGCAACCGGTGCGCCTTTACAATAGATGCCAACAGAGCATCTGCCATAAAGGAGCCCCATGGACACCGCGACCCGCGACCGCAACATAGCAACTTGGTTGGGCGATGCGCCGCAGCCGGTACGTGACACGACGAACCAGCTGCTCGAGCGCATCGCCCTTTTACGTGCCGAGCA
>CABQHR010000213.1 GCA_902463875.1 uncultured Collinsella sp. | reverse complement strand
ATGGTGACCTTCCAGCCGCGACGCTGGCAGTACTTCATGTACATCTTAAAGAGCATGAAGGTCCAGTCCTGGGCCTCCAGGCCACCCTGTCCGGGCTTGATGGTCACAATGGCATCGCCGTGATCGAACTCACCGGTAAACCAGCTCGAAAGCTCAAGCTCATCGATGACACGTGCCAAGCGCTCAGCCGTGGCTGTAGCCTCCTCGCGAAGGGCGGCGGCGTCGGCGTCATCCCCCATCTCCTCGGCAAGCTCCAGCGCGGCGCGGGCATCGGAAAGCTCGCCGCGCGCGTTGTCCACGGCAGCGATATCTTCCTTGGTGCGCGCGATTTCCTCCATGGTGGCACGGGCGGCGTCGGCGTCATCCCAAAAGCCGGGGGCCACGCTTTTGGCCTCGAGCTCGGTCACGCGCGTGCGTTTTTCGTCCAAGTGGAGATACGACTCGACCTCACCGAGCCGGTCCGCAAACGCGTCCAGCTCGGCGGGCGTTACCTCTAAAGCCTCAGCCATTAACGATTCCTGCCGTGGCAGTACTTAAACTTCTTGCCGCTACCGCAGGGGCACGGGTCGTTGCGGCCCACGTTGACGTACGGATCGTCGCTCTCGGACTTGCGATAGGTGGTCACCTTGCCACCGTTGTTGACGGCAGCCGGACCACCCTGGACAGCCGTGCGGGCCTGCACCTGCGCCTGCTTGCGCAGCACCGAGTCGCCGTTGTCACCATCGACCTCGGCAGGACCGGAGAAGTGCGCACCCTCGAGCGCGGGCTCCTCCTTGTGCTCCACGGCACGCGGGGCAGCCTTGATCTCGATGCGCAGAACCGTGCGCAGGTAATCCTCGTACATGGTGTCGACGAGGATCTGGAACGCGCCGTAGGCCTCGGTCTTGTACTCGACCAGCGGGTCGCGCTGGCCAAAGCCGCGCAGGCCGATGCCGGTCTTGAGATAGTCCATCTCCTGCAGGTAGTTCATCCAGCGGGTATCGATGACGCGCAGCATGACCTGGGTGTTGAGCTCGCGCATCAGGTCCTCGCCCAAGCGCTCGGACTTCATGTTGTAGCACTTCTCTACGTAAGCCAGAACATCGGCAGCCAGGGCCTCATAATCCTCGTCGGGGAACTTCGGCGTATCGATGTGGCCGGTGAGCTCCACAACCCACTTGCGCAGGCCCTCCAGGTCGCGCTCGCCATCGTGACTGTCCTTGGTGCAGAACTCCTGCACGCAGCGGTACACGGTATCGTGCATGACCTCGGTGATGTGGTCGGTCAGGTCCTTGCCGTCCAGAATCTTGTTGCGCTCGGCGTAGATGACCTGGCGCTGCTTGTTCATAACGTCGTCGTACTCAAGAACGCTCTTACGCATGGAGAAGTTGATGCTCTCGACCTTGTGCTGGGCGCTCTCGACGGCCTTGGAAATAATCTTGTGCTGGATGGGCATGTCGTCGCCCATGTCGGCCGTGACCATCATCTTGGAGACGCGGTCCATCCTGTCGCCGCCGAACAGGCGCATGAGGTCGTCCTCGAGCGACAGGTAGAACTGGGTCTCGCCCGGATCGCCCTGACGGCCGGAACGGCCGCGCAGCTGGTTGTCGATACGACGGGACTCATGGCGCTCGGTGCCGATGACGGTCAGGCCGCCGGCGGCAAGCACGCGCTCGCGCTCGGCCTTGCAGGTCTCCTTGGCCTCGGCGTTAAACTGCTCGAGCTGCTCGGGCGTCACGTCCTCCATGGTCAGGCCCTCGTACTCCAGGCGCTCGCGCACCAGCTCGTCGGGGTTGCCGCCCAGCAGGATGTCGGTACCACGGCCGGCCATGTTGGTAGCGATGGTCACGGCGCCATAGCGACCAGCCTGGGCCACGATATGGGCCTCGCGCTCGTGGTGCTTGGCGTTAAGAACCTCGTGTGCGATGCCGCGCTTGGTAAGGGCGGCGGACAGCTTCTCGGAGCTCTCAATGGAGACGGTGCCCACCAGGACCGGCTGGCCCTTGGCGTGACGACGCTCAACGTCGTCGGCAACGGCGTTGTACTTGGCCTGGATGGTGCGGTACACCAGGTCCTCGTGGTCAACACGCTGCACGGGCTTGTTGGGGGGGATGACCTCAACGGGCAGCTTGTAAATCTCGCGGAACTCGGCGTCCTCGGTGAGTGCCGTACCGGTCATGCCGGAGAGCTTGTCATACAGGCGGAAGTAGTTCTGCAGGGTGATGGTGGCAAGGGTCTGGTTCTCCTCGCGCACGAGCACGCCCTCTTTGGCCTCGATGGCCTGATGCAGGCCCTCGGAGTAGCGGCGGCCTTCCATGATGCGGCCGGTGAACTCGTCGACGATCTTGACCTCGCCGTTGGTGACCACGTACTGCTTATCGCGGTGGAACATGTACTGGGCCTTCAGCGCCTGCTGCAGGTGGTTGACCAGCTGGCCCGAAAGGTCGGCATAGATGTCATCGATACCCAGGCGGCGCTCGATCTTCTTAAGGCCGCGCTCGGTGGCGGCGATGGTGTGCTTGGCCTCGTCCATGACGAAGTCGCCCGTGGGCTCCACGTCCTCGGTGGCGGTGAGCATGTCGTGTGAGACGTCCTCGCCGCGCTCAAGGCCGCGCACGGCGCGCGCGAAGTCCTTGTAGGTGCTGGCGGACTTGGTGCCGGCGCCCGAAATGATGAGCGGCGTTCTGGCCTCGTCGATCAGGATGGAGTCGACCTCGTCGACGATGGCGTAGTTGTGACCGCGCTGAACACGCTGCTCGGGGCGGGTGACCATGTTGTCGCGCAGGTAATCGAAGCCAAACTCGGAATTGGTGCCATAGGTGACATCGGCCTGGTAGGCCGGGCGCTTAAGCTCGAGCGGCATGTTGTTCTGCAGCAGGCCGACGGTCATGCCCAAATACTTGTAGATACGGCCCATCCACTCGGAGTCGCGCTTGGCCAGGTAGTCGTTGACGGTAACGACGTGCACGCCCTTACCGGCGATAGCGTTGAGATAGCCGGCCAGCGTGGAGACGAGGGTCTTGCCTTCGCCGGTCTTCATCTCGGCGATGTGGCCCTCGTGCAGCGCCATGGCGCCGATGAGCTGTACATCAAAGTGACGCATGCCCATGGTGCGCTTGGAAGCTTCGCGCACGGTGGCAAAGGCCTCGGGGAGCATGTCGTCGAGCGACTCGCCGTTGGCGTAGCGCTCACGGAACT
>CABQHR010000212.1 GCA_902463875.1 uncultured Collinsella sp. | reverse complement strand
GGCGCCTGGGCCGTCTGCCTGCTACAGAAAACCGTTAAGGAGTAACGAATGCGTATCTACAACAGCGCTACCCATAAAAAGGAAGAGTTTCAGCCCATCGAGTCCGGCAAGGTCCGCATGTACGTGTGCGGCCCCACGGTCTACGACAACATCCACATCGGCAATGCCCGCACGTTCATCAGCTTTGACGTGATTCGTCGCTGGCTCATCGCGAGCGGCTACGAGGTCACGTTTGCCCAGAACCTCACCGATGTCGACGACAAGATCATCAAGCGCGCCAACGAGCAGGGCCGTACGGCCGCCGAGGTCGCGACGGAATTCTCCGACAAGTTCATCGGTGTCATGCGCGCCGCCAACGTGCTCGATCCCGATGTGCGCCCCCGCGCCACCAAGGAGATCGGCCCCATGATCGCTATGATCAAGACGCTTATCGAGCAGGGCCACGCTTACGCAGCCGATAACGGCGATGTGTACTTTGCCGTGCGCAGCGATCCCAACTATGGTCAGGTCTCGGGCCGCAACATCGACGACCTTATGGTTGGCGCGCGCATCGAGGAGAACGAGGACAAGAACGACCCGCTCGACTTTGCCCTGTGGAAGGCCGCTAAGCCCGGCGAACCCAGCTGGCCGAGCCCCTGGGGCGAAGGCCGTCCCGGTTGGCACACCGAGTGCGCCGCCATGGTGCATCGCTACCTGGGAACCCCGATCGACATCCACGGCGGCGGCTCCGACCTTGCCTTCCCGCATCACGAGAACGAGTGCGCCCAGGCCACCTGCGCCTGGCACCAGGGCTTCTCCAACACCTGGATGCACACGGGCATGCTGCTGGTCGACGGCGAGAAGATGTCCAAGTCGCTCGGAAACTTCTTTACGCTGGCCGAGGTGCTCGAGCAGCACTCCGCTGCTGCCCTGCGCCTGCTGATGCTGCAGACGAGCTATCGCTCGCCGCTTGACTTCTCCTGGGAGCGCCTGGAGGGTGCCGAGAACTCGCTCACGCGTATCGCCGGTACGGTCGAGAACCTGCGCTGGGCTGCGAACCATGCGACGGCCGATGCCGATGAGGCAGCATCCGAGGCGTTTGCCGCCAAGGCCGCCGAGACCCGTGTCACCTTTAAGGAGTGCATGGACGACGACTTTAACACCGCCGGCGCTATGGGTGCCGTCTTTGGCTTTGTGACCGAGTGCAACCAGTACCTGGAGCAGGCCGGTGACGCTGCCGACAAGGCCGCTGCGCTTGCTGCCGCCGATACGCTGGTTGAGCTGCTCGACACATTTGGCGTTGAGCTTCCCGAGCCCAAGGTCGAGCTGCCGCTGGGCCTGCTGGGCGTTGCCGCCGGCCTGGTCGCCTACACGGGCGACGACGTGGACGAGGCCGCTGCCAAGATTCTCGAGGCCCGCGCCGAGGCCCGCGCCGCCAAGAACTGGGATCTGGCCGACGCCATCCGCGACCAGCTCAAGGACCTGGGCCTCACCATTGAGGATACTGCCGCGGGCACTCGTATTAAGAGCCTCTAGTATTCGTCGACCGTTCGAGGTGCGGCAGATTGCCTTGAAAGAGGAGGGCATAGACCTGGTGGTCATGCCCGACGATTGAAAGACAGGGTGCCGTGGCTCGGACGGTCGATTCTTGTTCGTTATCTATTTAAGGAGGCCGTTCAATGGCCGACAATCGCAAGCGTGCGCCTCGTGGTGGCAAACAGGCTGCTTCTGGCTCGCGTCCGATTCGCCGCAACGACCGCGCTGCCACTCCCAAGGGCCAGCGTGAGCGCTCCCAAGCCCAGGCTGCGCGTCCGCAGCGAGATCGCAACCGCGACAACATTCAGGTCCCCAAGGGCGAGTTTATCGAAGGTCGCCGTGCTGCCGCCGAGGCGCTGCGTACCGGCTTTCCCGTCAAGTGCGCGCTCATCGCCGAGGGCGGGGAGCGCGATGCCGCCTTGTCGCGCCTGGTCGACGACCTCAACGCCGCGGGTGTCCGCATTAAGTATGTGCCGCGCGCGCAGCTCGATGCGCTGTCGAGCCATGGCGCTCACCAGGGCATTGCGCTCGAGGTGGGCAATTTCCCCTATGCCGATATCGCCGATATTCTCGACCGCGCGGGTGACGGACCGGCGCTCGTCGTCGTGCTCGACCATGTGACCGACGATGGCAACTTTGGTGCGATCGTGCGCTCTGCCGAGGTTGTGGGCGCGGCCGGCGTCATCATCGCCAACAAGCGTGCCGCTGGTGTGACCGTGGGTAGCTACAAGACTTCAGCCGGCGCCGTCATGCATCTGCCTGTTGCGCAGGTGCCCAACATTGCCCGAGCGCTTGACGACCTCAAGGCCGCCGGCTTTTGGGTGGGTGGCGCTTCCGAGCACGCCGAGGGCAGCTGCTGGGATGCTCCCTTCGAGGGCCGCGTTGCGCTCGTCATGGGCTCCGAGGGCGACGGCATCTCGCGCCTGGTGCTCGAGAAATGCGACTTTTTGACCAAGCTTCCCCAGCGCGGCATGACCGAGAGTCTTAACGTTGCCCAGGCGACCACCGCGCTGTGCTTTGAGTGGCTGCGCCGCAACGCTGGCGAGCTCATGGGGGAGGAGTAGCGCATGTCCAAGAAGAACCGCGCCAAGTCCAAGGCCAAGCGCTTTGGCGAGGGCTCGGCCAAGCCGATTGTTTCGGCCGCGACCTATGGCGTGGGCGGCAATGCGTTTGCGCAGGCTATCGCCGATCCGGTCTCGACGGTGCACTCCAATAAGCCCGAGCTTTTGGTGGTCGACGGCTACAACGTGATCCACTGCACGCCGCGCTACGAAAAGCTCGTCTACGACCATTCCGACGATCCGTATTCCAGCGACGTCCACGACATGGCTCGTACTGCGCTCATCAACGACGTCGCCGCCTTTGCCCAGGGCCGCTACGAGGCCGTGATCGTGTTCGACGGCGCGGACAATATCTCCAGCGAGCGCCCCAACCTGCCGGCCCGTGGCGTGCGTATCGAGTTTTCGCCGACGGGCGTCTCTGCCGATACCGTGGTGCAGAAGCTCTGCATCGAGGCGCGCGAGGAAGGCCGCGCGTGCTCCGTGGTGTCGAGCGACGGCACGATCCAGGCCGTTGTCATGGGTAAGGGCGTTACGCGCATCTCGAGCCGCATGCTGGTGGACGAGATCAAGCAGATCGATAACGACGTTCACGAGGCAGAGGAAGCTCCGCAGATCAAGATGACTCTGGGCAG
>CABQHR010000211.1 GCA_902463875.1 uncultured Collinsella sp. | reverse complement strand
CTTGCACAAGTCGGCAATAAAAGTGAGCTCCTCGCGCGTAAAGACCTTGCCGCAGGGGTTGGACGGGTTGCACAGGACGATTGCCTTGGGGTCGTTGTCGCGGAAGGCCGCCTCGAGGACCTCGCGATCGAAGTCGAACGTGGACGGGTTGAGCGGCACATAGATGGGCTCAGCGCCCGAGAGAATCGTGTCGGCACCGTAGTTCTCGTAGAACGGCGAGAAGATGACGACCTTATCTCCGGGGTTCGTGACCGTCATCATGGCGGCCATCATGGCCTCGGTGGAGCCACAGGTGACCACGATGTTCTCGTTGGGGTTGATCGGCATACCCATAAAGTGCTCCTGCTTGGCCGCGAGCGCCTCACGCATGGCCTGGGAGCCCCAAGTGATGGAGTACTGGTGATAGAGTGGCTTGGGGTCGGTCGCGATGGCGCTGAGGCTCTCGAGCAGCTGCGCCGGAGGATCGAAGTCGGGGAAGCCCTGCGAGAGGTTGACGGCACCGTACTTATTGGAGATACGCGTCATGCGGCGGATGACCGAATCGGTAAATGTCGCCGTACGGTTGGAGAGTTCTTTCATGCTTGTCCTTTCGAGCATTTGCAGTGGGGCAAGTTTACTCCTATGAAACCGGTGGGAATTGCTCGAAACGCGCTCGAAAAACTCTTTTCAAAAATCTTGAAAATTGGGGCTTGCATCGCGTGGCGTTCCTTGCAATAATAGTCGAGCGCGAAGCGCACAGGACACGGTGGGTGTAGCTCAGTTGGCTAGAGCGACGGGTTGTGGTCCCGTAGGTCGAGGGTTCGAGTCCCTTTACCCACCCCAGTTCTTGCTTCGTGTTGATATCGGGTCGTTAGCTCAGTTGGTAGAGCAGGGGACTCTTAATCCCAAGGTCCAGGGTTCGACCCCCTGACGGCCCACCAAAGCATGTTAAAGCGACTGGCTTCGGCTGGTCGCTTTTTTGTTGAACTCGCATGGGGTCGAACCCGTCGGGGCGCGGAGCTGAGGAAATGCGTAAGCATTTACCAGCGCAGCGCGCAAGGCGCCTTAGCGCCGCAGCGGCCGCCTGCGCAGCAGGCTGACCCCCTGACGGCCCACCAAAGCATGTTAAAGCGACTGGCTTCGGCCGGTCGCTTTTTTATTGACCTCACATGGTGCCGAACCCGAAAGGGCTCGGAGCTGAGAAATCTGCGCTTTGATTCCCTTAGGGAAAACACGGCTAAAGCTCCGTAAGCGTGTTCTCCTTAGGGGAATCATGCTTACGGAGCTCGATGCATGTTGAGAAGTTGTGATCAAACTCAAAGCGAGAATCGATTTAGTCTGCGCGATAGTGTGATCCTAGGCTTTCGGTTCGCTTGCGCATGGCTTTGACCATCTCCGTTGCCAGCTGAATCTGCGATTGCAGGCGGGCGAGGGCTGCGGCTTCGCTGTCCTGAGCTTTCTGAGTGCTCAAGGTCGTTGCCTCCGTCTTCAAGCCCTCAAGTTCGTGTAGTGCCTCGGATAGGCCCGTCTCGGTGCGGTCGATCATGCAATAGGTACTCATCGTGTGCTTAAGGCTGCGTGTCAGGCTTTCGGCATCTGTTGTGGCAATGCCGTACTGGGGGAGGGCGATATCCGCCTTCAGGGCTGCCTCAGGTGCATTCTGTGCTGCCTGGGCTGCCGATGCGCCCGCGATGCGCCCGAATACGATGCCATTGGCACTCGATAAGCCGCCGATGCGGTCGGCCCCGTGCATGCCGCCTGTTGCCTCACCGCAGGCGTAGAGGCCCTCAACGCCCGCGTACGCGGTCTTGTCGATTTTGATACCGCCGTTGGCGGCGTGGGCATACATCGCCACGCGCATCTCGTCGGTCGGCGCGATGCCGTGCTCGTCTTGTAGCCAGGTGGCAAAGGTCTGCACAAACTCAGGGACGTCCGCGCGGGGGAAGTCGTAGTGGAGCGCCAGGCCTTCGGCGCCTGCATGATCGATGGCAAGATCGATGGCGCGGGAAGCCAGGCGCGAAGTGAAGGGGCCATATCCGGAGCGTTGCTCAAGCAGATCGTCCAACTTGTCGTCGGCAATATCGACCGGTTGGTCGAACTTGACGTAACGCCAGGTCTTCTCGTTAAAGACAAGGTTTCGTTTGGGCTCGATAAAGCCGGGCATCATCTGCATGAATTCTATATTAGTAAGGGACGCACCGTGTGCCAGAGCGATGGCCTGCGAGGAGCTGAGCACGTCGGCGGAAGTGAGGCTGCGCTCGAACAGGCCACCCGTGCCTCCGGCGGCGATGATGGTGGCTTTAGCTGCCAGAGGCACGAGATGCTCGTCTGTTTGGTTGTAGAGCACGGCGCCAGTAATCTTTCCGGTTGTGTCCTCAACAAGGTCTATAAGCTCGTGGCGGGGGAGCAGGCGAATGCCGAGAGACTCGATCTGGGCCGTACACGCGTCCTCAAGAGGCTTGCGGGTGAGGCCGCGCCACATTCGCGTCTTGTGGTCAAAGCAGGGGATAAATTGCTTTTGCTGAGCGCTCTCAGCGCTTTGCGGACGCTGGAGCTCAACGCCCAGGTCTTGCTCGAGCCATTCAATTGCCTGGGGAATGCCGTGGACAAACGTCTGGACAAGCTCGGGGTCGGCGACGCCGCCACCAACGGTCTGGATGGTGTCGATGAGGTCTTGTTCGTCGTCTTCGTTAACGGGTCCGATAAGCCCCAAGCCCCAGGTTCCGGGGAAGAAACTCGATCCACTCATAGTCTTGCCGGCGCTTGCCACAGCGACGGTTGCACCTGTGCGCGCCGCTTCGATGGCGGCGCAAAGGCCCGCAATGCCAGATCCAATTACCAGTACATCAGTCGATTCCATCGGATTCCTTTCTCGTCCGGCGCATTGTCGCACGGGTGATCGGTAATGGGGCCGCAAAGACTCGGCAAATCGGTAAAGGGCACATATGACAGGTGGGCGTCATGGACGCTCTGACGTTTCATCTCGTCACATCTCGTATTTCGCCCCAACTGATATATCGGCATTCGCTACCCTGCGATAGCGCAAACAAAAAGAGCCGCTACCTCGAAAGGTAGCGGCTCTAAAGCTCAACTATATGAGCATCGCGCGGGCGCGATTAGGCCTTGAGGGCCTCCTCGACGGCGACAGCGCAGGCGACGGTGGCACCGACCATGGGGTTGTTGCCCATGCCGATGAGACCCATCATGTCGACGTGCGCAGGCACGGAGGAGGAACCGG
>CABQHR010000210.1 GCA_902463875.1 uncultured Collinsella sp. | reverse complement strand
ACGCCGTCCATGTCAAAGATAACGGCGTCGAACGGAAATGCGGACACGGCACCCTCCCTAACAAAAAGGCGCCCGCAAGCGGACGCCCGAACCATGCACTATCGGCGATTCTAACCCAGCAGCTTGTCGAGTGCTACTGCAATGCCGTCTTCGTTGTTATTGGCGGTTACCATCTGGGCAACTGCCTTAACCTCATCGACGGCGTTGCCCATGGCTACACCTGTGCCGGCCCACTCAATCATGGACTTGTCGTTCTGGCCGTCGCCAAACGATACGACCTCACTGGCATCGATGCCGAGCTTGGGCAGGGCACCCTCGAGCGCACGGGCCTTGTCAATACCGGGCGCCGTGTATTCAAAGTACCAGTCAGCCGTAAACATGCCCGACAGCGTCTGGGTAAAGGGCGCATACATCTCCTCGTAATGCGCCTGCAGGTATGCCGGGTCGCCCGCCGTCAGCAGCTTGTCCACGGGATAAGTGTCCACGACCTCATGCAAGCTCTCGACCTCACGGATCTTAAGGTCGCACGCATCGCGCTCATACTTGACGATATTCTTCTGCGAACCGTCCGGCAGTGTGATCATGCAGCGATACGAGTCCACGACGTGCAGGTCCCGACCGAGCGAGATCATGGGAATCACGTCGAAATTGCGCAGATGATCAATCAGACGGTGCAGCTCGTCAGCCGGCATGGCCTGGTCAAAAAGGACCTCATCGGTCTGAGCATCGACCACGTGCGCGCCATTAAAAGCCACCAGCAGGCCATCGTGGTTCTGAAGGTCGAGCTCCTGCGCCAGGGCATGAAGGCCCCATGCAGGACGACCCGAAGCCAGAATGAGCTTAATGCCCGACTCCTGCGCCGCGAGCAGCTTCTCGCGCGTGCGCGGGCTAATTACCTTCTGGTCGTTGGTGAGCGTACCGTCGATATCCATTGCGATGGCTTTGATTGCCATATATGCCTCCCTGTCATTGAACAACCTTGCCTGAGTCATCATACAGAACACCCACCGCGGCGCTGTTTGCAACGGGAAAAATGTCATATTGTCCCAAACATGAACGGCGCGCCTTCGACGATTGCGATGCCCGTCGAGGCGCCTCCCGATACATTCCATCCTATCCAAATAGCAAAGGGCCCGCATCCCAACGGATACGGGCCCCTTTCTGTTTAACGCTTAATCAGCGGCAAAGACTACTTGCGGTGAGCACGGTAGAACTCGATGAGCGCCTGGGTCGAAGCGTCCTGCTCGGCCTTGGCGGCGTCGTCGTGGAAGGCAGGGGTGATCTGCTTGGCAAGCTGCTTGCCCAGCTCGACGCCCCACTGGTCGTAGGAGTCGATGCCCCAGACCGTACCCTCGACAAACACGATGTGCTCGTACAGGGCGATGAGCTCGCCGAGCGCAAACGGGCTCAGCGTGTCACCGAAGATCGAGGTCGTCGGACGGTTGCCCTCAAAGCAGCGGGCCGGGACAATCTGCTCGGGCGTGCCCTCGGCGCGCACCTCATCGGCCGTCTTACCAAAGGCGAGCGCCTTGGTCTGGGCCAGGAAGTTGCCCAGGAACAGCTCGTGGACGTCCTGGCCGCTGTCGGTCGCAGGGTTGGCGGTATTGGCGAAAGCGATGAAATCGGCCGGAACCACCACGGTGCCCTGGTGCAGCAGCTGGTAGAAGGCATGCTGGCCGTTGGTGCCGGGCTCGCCCCAGAAGATCTCACCGGTATCGGAGGTCACGGCGCTGCCGTCCCAGCGGACATGCTTGCCGTTGGACTCCATGGTGAGCTGCTGCAGGTAGGCCGGGAAGCGGTGCAGGTACTGGCAGTACGGCAGCACGGCGTGGCTCTTGGAACCGAAGAAGTTGACGTACCAGACGTTGAGCAGGCCCATCAGCGCGACGGCGTTGTTCTCGAGCGGGGTGTTGCAGAAGTACTCGTCGATGGCGTGGAAGCCCTCGAGGAACCGCTGGAAGCGCTCGGGGCCGAGCACGACGATCAGCGACAGGCCCACGGCGGAGTCAACGGAATAGCGGCCGCCGACCCAGTTCCAGAAACCGAAGGCGTTGGCGGGGTCGATACCGAAGGCCTCGACCTTCTCGAGTGCGGTGGAAACGGCGACGAAGTGCTTTGCCACGGCCTCGGCGTTCTGCTCATCGGAGCCGTCGATGGCGCCCTGAGCCTTGAGCTGCTCGAGCATCCAGGTCTTGACCTCGCGGGCATTGGTGAGGGTCTCGAGCGTGGTGAAGGTCTTGGAGACGATGATCACGAGCGTGGTCTCGGGGTCCAGACCCTTGAGCTTCTCGGCCTGATCGTTGGGGTCGATGTTGGAGATATAGCGGCAGTCGATACCGGCGTCGGCATAGGGACGCAGGGCCTCGTAGGCCATGACCGGGCCCAGGTCAGAGCCGCCGATGCCGATGGACACCAGGTGCTCGATCTTCTTGCCGGTAACGCCCTTCCACTCACCGGAGCGCACGCGCTCGGCGAAGGCATACATGCGGTCGAGGACCTCGTGCACGTCGGCGACGACATCCTGGCCGTCAACGATAAGCTGGCCCTTCTCGCTTGCCGGACGGCGCAGCGCAGTGTGCAGGACGGCGCGGTCCTCGGTGGTGTTGATGTGCTCGCCGGAGAACATGGCGTCGCGGCGCTCCTCGAGCTTCACCTCGCGGGCAAGATCGCACAGCAGCTTGACGGTCTCATCGGTCACCAGGTTCTTGGACAGGTCGAAGTGCAGGTCACCGGCGTCAAAGCTCAGCTTGTTCACGCGGTCGGCGTCAGCAGCGAACCAGGCCTTAAGATCGATGCCCTCGGCCTCGAGCTTCTCCTGATGGGCCTCGAGCGCCTTCCAAGCGGCGGTCGACGTAGCGTCGATAGGTGCGGCAACAGTTGCCATAAAGTCCTCCTCAGCATACGGGCGCACTCCTCCATGCGCCCGGATAATCAGATGCCCTTATTCTAACGCATGTCAAGACTGTAATCAGCGAGCGTTGCCAATCCGCCCCCTAACGGCGACCGACCAAAAAGGGGCAGGTTCTATGCCGCAGCGCATACGCTGCCGAGCAGTTCGCGCAAGGGAGAACCGATGCCCTCCAGCAGCTCAGGCGCGATGATGGCAAAAACGGGAACCTCACCGGCACCCACGGCGGCAGGCACCTTTCCCTCCGAGACGATGCACCCGTAGGGAACAAAGCCGTCCTCGCCGGCATCGAGCACGGCCATGCGACGGGC
>CABQHR010000209.1 GCA_902463875.1 uncultured Collinsella sp. | reverse complement strand
CCAGCATCCCCAGAAATCCGCCCCGTATCAGCAGCAAGCCCCACAGCCTCATCAAACGAAAGCAACTCAAACGAGAACGGCACAGAATACGACCCCGAACGCTTAGCCATAACCCAAAGTCCCCCATAACAGAAAAAGAGGCCCACCAAAAAGAATGAGCCCCTCGCGTTGACAATATCAGCCTTTATCCGCTTGCAGCAAGATCAAGGCCACAACCCAGTGGCCCTTACATGCCAGATGCAAACAACCACGTAAACGAACTAGGAGCGGCCCGATGCTTTGCTCGCCGCAAGTTCCGCACGCAAAGGACAGCACTTAATGTGCTGTCCGTCTTGCGCAGGACTGTCCGCAGCGGAGAGCAAAGCATCGGGACGCGCCCCCGAGTAAACCTTACGAGAAGTCAGCAACCTGAGCAGTCAGCGCTACCAGGATCTCCTTGAGCTCAGCTGCACGGTCCCTCTTCTTCTGGACCACCGCGGGCGCGGCCTTGGCCACAAAGCCCTCGTTGGCAAGCGTCTTCTCGCAGCCGGCGAGCTCCTTCTGCGCCGCAGCGATCTCCTTCTCCAAGCGCGCCTTCTCGGCCGAAAGATCGACCTTGCCCTCGAGCACCACAAAGACCTCGACACCGCTATCGACCACGGCGATGCTCGCAGCCGGCTTCTCGACGTCGGTACCCATGACCAGCGAAGCGGTGTTCGCCAGCGGCTCGATGGTCGAACGCAGGCTCTCGAGCCTCTCGATGTCCTCGGCGCCGGCGCGCACGACCACGTCGAGCTCGGCCTTGGGGCTCAAGCGATAACGCGAACGCGTGGCGCGAGCGGCAGACACGACGGTACGGCACAGCTCAAACGCGCGCTCGGCGTCCTCGTCAACATACTTGTCGTAGTCGGCGGGCTCGGGCCACTTGGCGATCATGAGCGCCTCGGCGCGGTTCACGTTGCCCTCGGCGTCCAGGTCGAGCACGCTCGCCGGCATGTTGTCCCAGATCTCCTCGGTGACAAACGGCATGAGCGGATGCATCAGGCGAATGGAGGTGTCGAGCACAAAGATCAGGTTGCGCTGAGCCTGCAGACGGCCCTCGCCCTTCAGGCGGGCCTTGGTGACCTCGACGTACCAGTCGCAGACCTCGTTCCAGAAGAACTGCTGCACGCCACGGGCCATGTCACCAAAGGTGTAGTTCTCGATGCCCTCGGTGACCATCTTCACGGCCTTGGCCAAGCGGCTGAACATCCAGGCGTCGGCCGGCGTCTCCACGACGGGCTCGCCGGGCGTATAGCCCTCCATGTTCATAAGCAGGAAGCGGCTGGCGTTCCAGATCTTGGTCACAAACGACTTGGCCTGGTCGGTGCGCGGGCTGTCGATGAGCTTCTTGGTCTTCTTATCGATGTTCGCGTCGAACTTGACGTCCTGGTTGTTGGTGCACAGCGTGAGCAAGTTATAGCGCATGGCGTCGGCGCCGTACATGCCAATGAGGTCCATGGGGTCTACGCCGTTGCCCTTGGACTTGGACATGCGGCTGCCGTCCTTGGCCAGAATCGTCGGGTAGATGACGACGTCCTTAAACGGCACCTCATCAAGGAAGTACAGCGAGCTCATGACCATGCGGGCGACCCACAGCGCGATGATGTCACGCGCGGTGACGAGCGCCGTCGTGGGGTGATGGCCCTCGAGCAGCTCCGGCTTTTGCGGCCAGCCCTGCGTGGCGAAGGTCCACAGCTGCGAGCTGAACCAGGTGTCCAGCACGTTCTCGTCCTGATGCACGTGATGCCCGCCGCACTTGGGGCACACGTCGGTGTCCTCGGTCAGGGCGTCCTCCCAGCCGCAGTCCTCGCAGTAGAACACGGGGATGCGGTGGCCCCACCACAGCTGACGCGAGATGCACCAATCCTTGAGGTTCTCCATCCAGGTGGTGTAGGTCTGCGTCCAGCGCGCGGGGTGGAAGGTGACCTTGCCGGAGTTGACGGCGTCGAGCGCCGGCCCCTTGAGCTTGTCGACGGCCACGAACCACTGCTCGGACAGCCACGGCTCCAGGGCGGAGTCGCAACGGTAGCAGTGCATGACGGAGTGGTCGAGCTCTTCGACATGATCGAGCAGGTCGTGCTCCTCGAACCACTTGATGACGGCCTCGCGGCACTCGTCGCGGTTCATGCCGGTGAACTCGCCGTAGCCCTCGACGACCACCGCGTGTTCATCGAAGATATTGATCTGCGGCAGGTCGTGAGCCTGACCCATAGCGTAATCGTTGGGGTCGTGGGCAGGGGTGACCTTAACAAAGCCGGAACCGAAGTTGGCGTCGACATGCCAATCCTCAAAGATGGGGATCTCACGGTTGACGATCGGCAGCATGACGGTCTTACCCACAAAGGCGGCCTTCTCGGGATCCTTCGGGGAGACGGCGACGCCCGTGTCGCCGAGCATGGTCTCAGGACGCGTGGTGGCGACGACGATGTAGTCCTGGCCGTTGACCGGCTCGGTCAGCGGGTAGCGCAGGTGCCACAGGTGGCCCTTCTCGTCCTTATACTCGGCCTCGTCGTCCGAGATGGCGGTGGTGCAGTTGGGGCACCAGTTGACGATGCGCTTGCCGCGATAGATCAGGCCGTCATGGTACCAGTCACAGAAGACCTTACGCACAGCCTGGGCGTAATCCTCGTCCATGGTGAAGCGCTCGTTGTCGAAGTCGACGGAGCAGCCCATGCGCTTGATCTGCTCGACGATGATGCCGCCGTACTCGTGGGTCCAGTCCCAGCAGGCGTCGACAAACTTATCGCGACCGATCTCCAGGCGGCTGATGCCCTCGCTCTTGAGCTTCTTGTCGACCTTGGTCTGCGTGGCGATACCGGCGTGATCGGTGCCCAGCACCCAGCGCGTGGACTTGCCGCGCATGCGGGCCATACGGACGATGGCGTCCTGGATGGAGTCGTCGGTAGCGTGACCCATGTGGAGCTTGCCGGTCACGTTGGGAGGCGGAATGGTGACGGTGCAGTCGCCCACGCCCTCGCGGCGCTTGTAGTAGCCGCCGTCGAGCCACTTCTGCAGGATCGCCGGCTCGTTGGTCGACGGATCGTAGTTCTTGGGCATTTCTTCCATATATCTCTCCCTGTCCCGCCGGGGAGAAATGTAGGCCCGTTTTTCGCTCGGTCAGGTCCTGGGCTCGCTCGAAGACCACATTAAGTGGTCTTCGGCTCGTGCGGAATCTACGAAAATCGGGCCTACATTCCTCCCCTTAGGTATCGATTACTTCAGTCTGAATG
>CABQHR010000208.1 GCA_902463875.1 uncultured Collinsella sp. | reverse complement strand
ACCTGGTGCAGCCCTGCCGCGCGGGCAACATTGAGCCTGCTGCGCTTGTCGAGCTGCTCGGCGACGACGTGGCACTCGTGAGCATTATGGTCGCCAACAACGAAACCGGCGTGGTGCAGCCCATTCGCGAGCTGGCCGCCGCCGCACATGCTGCCGGTGCCTTGTTTCATTCCGATGCCATCCAGGGCTACTTGCATATTCCGCTCGATGTCACCGAGCTGGGCGTCGACGCTATGACCGTTGCCGCGCACAAGATCGGCGGCCCTGTGGCATCCGGCGCACTCTACCTTAAGAGCCGCACGCCGCTGCGTCCGCGCATCTTTGGCGGCGGACAGGAAGCCGGCCGTCGCGCCGGTACGCAGGATCTTCGCACACAGCTGGCTTTTGCCGCCGCCGCTTCTGTGTTGCTTCCGAATGTGGCCCAGGAGCGCGCGACGCTGCAGGCTCTTTCGGACAAGCTCTACGCCACGCTTACGGCCCATCCTCGCATTCACGCCACGATGGGCGACTACGCGCAGGCCGATCGTCTGCCAGGTATGGTTTCAATCTACGTTGACGGCATGGACTCCGAAGAGCTCATCATTAAGCTCGATGCCGCCGGCTTTGAGGTTTCGGCTGGATCGGCTTGCTCGAGCGGCAGCATGGACCCGAGCCACGTGCTCAGCGCCATGGGCATTGGTCGCGAGCAGGCATTGGGCTCGCTGCGCATCTCGTTTGATGACCGCGTGAATCCGGACGATCTGGACGACTTTGCCCAGACGCTGCTTTCGATCGTAGGCGCCGCATGATTGTCTCCGAGCTTGAACGAGCGCTGCTGGCGCGCTACCCCAAGGCGGACGCAGAGGGCTGGGATCATGTTGGGCTATCTGTGGGTGATCCCGCTGCCAAGATCACCGGTGTTGCCTGCGCACTCGACGCGACCGAGGCCAACGTGCACCGCGCTCTCGAGGCCGGCGCCAACGTGCTGCTGACGCATCATCCCATCTATATCAAGGCACCCGAAGCCTTTTGTCCGGCCGATTCCGCGCGTCCCCAGTGCAGCGCTGCGCTGTACGAATCGGCTCGTTGCGGCGTGAGCATCATCTCGCTTCACACCAACCTGGACCGTTCGCACGAAGTGCGCGTTCACCTGAGCAATTTGCTGGGCGCTGAGTCCATGAGCTCACTGGAGCATGCGGACGAGCCTGAGCTCACCGGTCTGGGCGCGCTTGCAACGCTCGACGACCCGTCCACGCTGCGCGATCTCGCCAACCGTGCCGCCACGGCGTTTGGCAGCGATCCGCGCGTATGGGGCGAAGCCGAGCACTCGTGCCGCACCGTCGCCATTCTGGGCGGCTCCCTCGGCGATTTTGGCGAGCTTGCCATCGCCGCGGGCGCAGATGCTATTGTGACCGGAGAGGCCGGCTACCACGTGGCGCAGGACCTTGCCTTGCGTGGCCTGGGCGTGATCCTACTCGGCCACGACCGCTCCGAAGAGCCGTTCGTGGATATCTTGATGAACTCTGCAGTTGACGCCGGGGTCGACCCCCGTCATACGATTAAAATACTGAACCCTTGCCAATGGTGGACTGTGACAAAAGGAGAGAACTTATGAGCGCCGGCGCTACGCTACTCAAGCTGCAACAGATCGATTTGGAGCTCGCCCGCAACAAGAGCGAACTTGCCAATATGCCGGAGCTCAAGGAGCTCGCTTCCAAGCGTAAGACCTATGTGAAGCTCAAGTCCGAGATGACCAAGCTCTACGCCCAGCGCAAGGATCTGGACATTGAGCTCGACGACCTCAACACCACCGAAATCCAGACCAATAACGCCATCGAGGCCGCAAAGAAGCGCCACGTCGACGGCTCTGACTACCGCGAGGTTCAGGACCTGGAGAACGAGCTTGCCACCTTGGCAAAGCGTCTGGACAAGATCGAGCACGCTCGCAAGGACGTCGTTGTCGCCCACAAGGAGGCGCTCGACCGCGAGGCCCGCGCGCAGGCCATCATCGCCAAGTTCGAGGAGGGCGTGAAGGCCGATACCAAGGCTGCCCGCGCTAAGGCCGCCGACCTGCAGGCCCAGATCGATGCCGCAACCAAGGAGCGCATTGCCCTTGCCGCTACGCTACCCACCGACGTGCTCACCGATTACGAGCGTCTGCTCAAGCAGTTCCGTGGCCTGGCCGTCGAGACCATTCAGGGCAATATCCCCACGGTCTGCCACACCGCGCTGCAGGCATCGTCCATGAGCGACCTCAACCACGACGGTAGTGAGATTACGCACTGCCCGTACTGCCACCGTCTGCTGGTGCTCCCGAGCAAGGAAGCGTAAACGATGGCGGCGCCCAACAATTCAATGCAACTTGAGGGAAAAACGATCCTGCTGGGCATTACCGGCGGGATCGCCGCCTATAAGTCGTGCAATATCGTACGCCTGCTGCAAAAGCGCGGCGCGCGCGTCAAGGTCGTTATGAGCGAGCATGCCACCGAGTTTGTGGGGCCGCTTACCTTCCGTGCGCTCACCAACGAGCCCGTCGCCGTTGGTCTGTTCGACGATCCCTCCGACCCCATCCACCACATTTCACTGGCCCAGGAGCCCGATCTGGTGGTCGTGGCGCCCGCGACGGCCAATATCATCGCCAAGATGGCCAATGGCATCGCCGATGACCTTATTTCCACCACACTGCTTGCCACGCCGCGACCGATCGTGATCGCACCTGCTATGAACAACGGCATGTGGAAGGCGCCGGCGACGCAGGCCAACATGGCCATGCTGCGTGACCGCGGCGTAAATGTGGTGGGTCCGGGAAGCGGCTACCTTGCCTGCGGCGACGTGGACACGGGGCGCATGAGCGAGCCCGAGGACATCGCCGAGGCTGTCTGTGAGGTGCTCAACCCCGTGCCTCAAGACCTGGCAGGTAAGCGCATCGTGATTACCGCCGGCCCCACGCACGAGCCGATCGATCCTGTGCGCTTTATTGGCAACCGGTCGTCGGGCAAGATGGGTATCGCCCTGGCGGGGGAGGCCGCACGTCGCGGTGCCGCCGTCACGCTCGTGCTGGGACCGACATCGCTCGACGTTCCCCACGGCGTGGAGTGCGTGCGCGTGCAAACCGCCGCTGAAATGCTGAAGGCAGCGCTCAGCGCCTTTCAGACGGCCGATGTGGCCATTTGTGCGGCCGCTGTCGCCGACTACACCCCCGTATCCCCTGCGGACCATAAGCTCAAAAAGGCCAACGACCGCTTGGACCGCATCGAACTGGTCGAGACGGTC
>CABQHR010000207.1 GCA_902463875.1 uncultured Collinsella sp. | reverse complement strand
CCGCAGCCGATTCGACAGCACTCGTGGCAGGCGCATCGGCAACCTTGGGATGCTTCAGGAAGTCGGGAATCTGAGGTGCGGCCGAGACGGGATTCACGGCAAACGGCGGCTCGGACTCGTTGATCTTATCGGGGTCGTCTTCCATCGAAAGCTGGCCGGTTACCTGACCGCGCTTTGCATGGCGACGCGGAAGCAAAGTTGTCTTTGCGGTCTCAATCGGAGCCTCGTCGTCCTCGTCATCGCCCTCGGTGAGCTCAATCTCGCTATCGGACCAAGACGGGTCGGGCTCGCTTGTGTTGAGCTTGGGCGCAGCCTTGCCCTTCTTGGCATGGCGGCGCGGCAGCAGCGTGGTCTTGGCACGCTCGGCTTCAACCGACTCGGATACGTCGACAAATGGGTCATCGTCCTCGTCGTCATCCAAAACCGGGTCGACATCGCCACCCATGACCGTGGTCACCGCGGCGTCAGTCCCCTTCTGGCGCAGAATGCTCAGGTGCGGACGAGCGACGCCGGGAACAGACAGGGCCTCTTCATCGCCCCACGGGCTCGCATTGACATCGGCACGTCGACGCTCGGCAAAATCGGCAGCGCGATCGCGTGCGGAGCGCAAAACGCCACCCACCGAAAAGCCGATAATGACCAAACCAACGACGACAAGCCCCAGCAAGACAACCATGGCGATAGGTTTACCCAGGGCGTTTTGCAAGGCACTTGCGATAAAGGCGCCAATGTAGCCGCCCGACACGGAAAGGTTCTGCGGCGTAAACATAAGGTCGCACGAATCGCTCGTGCCCGGCACCATCAGCGAAAGAATGGAGACGACGGCGATAAAGACCAAGGCGCCGCCCGCAACAGAGCGCACGTTGAGCGGCGAGTCCTCACCCAAAAAGAGCGTGGCGGCAAACAGCAAGATGACGATCGGCAGCACGTAGGCGCCCAGACCAAAGCCCAGGTGGTAGAAACCGGCAACCGCAGCCGTCACGGGCGCTGTTGCCGGAGAGATCACGGCAATGAAGGACGCGATCGCCAAAACGGCGATGACCACACCGGCGATATCGCGATTGGCCGAAGGCTCGACCAAGGGCTCAAAATCGTCGAAGTCTGCCTCATGGCCCTTATTGGCACGAAGATGGGAACCGGCACCCTTAGCAGATGCCGGTTGGTTGTTGGCCTTATTGCCTTTGGCGTTTTGTGCAGATCCGCGCGCCAAACTAAACCTCCATGACGACCGGGATGATCATCGGGCGAGTGCGCGTACGGCTCCAGATAAAGTTGGAGAGCGAGTCGCGCACGGCCTTGCGAATGGCGTCGGAACCGCTGCTGGTAAAGCTGAACTTGCCCTTCTCGATCGTCTTCATGATGGACGCGGAGGCATCCTCGGAGAACTGGTCGTCGATGGCAAACGAAACGCCGCGGCCCGAGAACTCGATGGCCTCGATCTTCTTGTGCTTGAGCGAGACGATGGCGACAGCCGTAACCATACCGTCGTTGGCGAGCTTCTGGCGATCGCGCAGGACGATGGGGTCGGTATCGCCGATGCGCAGACCGTCGACGTAGACGACGCCGGACTCGACGGGCGTGCCGCGCTTGACGATGCCGCCACGCATCTCGAGCGTGTCACCGTTATCGAGGATAAAGATATGATCGTCCTTGAGACCCATCTTACGGGCCAGCTGGGCATGGGCGCGCAGATGCACGGCCTCACCGTGAACCGGCATAAAGTACGTGGGCTTGGCCATGGCAATCAGGAGCTTGAGCTCCTCCTGGCTACCGTGACCGGAGACGTGAACGAGAGCGCGGTTCTTATCCCACACGTCGCAGCCGAGCTTGGCAAGGCTGTTGACGACCTGCTGGACGGCTTTCTCATTGCCGGGAACAGGAGTTGCCGAGAGGATAACGGTATCGCCCTCATGGATGGAGAGCGTCTTGTGCTCGCCATTGGCCATGCGGGACAGGGCCGACAGCGGCTCGCCCTGCGAACCGGTGCACATGACGACAATCTTGTCGTCGGGCAGGTTATCAATGTCGAAGGCATCGATGATATCAGCGTCATCGATGTTGAGGTAGCCCAGCTCGCGCGCCACGCGGGTGTTAGTGAGCATGGAGCGACCGGTCACGACGACCTTACGGCCGCACTTGCGGGCGGCATCGCAGATCTGCTGCAAACGATGGATGTGGCTCGAGAACGATGCGACGAACACGCGACCCGGGGCGTTCTTGATGGCGTGCAGCAGGTTGGGACCAACCTCGGCCTCGGACTTGGTAAAGCCGGGAACCGTGGCATTGGTTGAGTCGGAAAGCAGCAGGTCGATGCCCTGCTTGGCAAAGCGGCTGATAGCGGCGTAGTCGGGCGTGACGCCGTCGATGGGCGTCTGGTCGAGCTTAAAGTCGCCGGTGTGCATAACGGTGCCCTGATTGGTGCGGATGAACACGCCCAGAGCGCCGGGGATGGAGTGCGTCATCGAGAAGAAGTCGAGCGAGATGCCGCCGAGGTTGACATGGCTGCCGCCCTTGACCTCGCGGAACTTAGGCGCGCGGATGCGGAACTCGGAGAGCTTGCCCTCGATAAAACCGAGCGTCAGCTTGCTCGAGAAGATGGGCACCTTATTGTTGAGGTCCTGCAGCAGATACGGAAGCGATCCGGTGTGGTCCTCGTGGCCGTGAGTGACGATGATACCGCGGAGCTTCTCCTCGTTCTCCAGAACGTAGGTGTAGTCGGGAAGCACCAGATCGATACCGGGCTGGGAGTCATCCGGGAACATGAGACCGGCGTCGACGAGCACCATGTCGTCGCCGCACTCGAAGACCGTCATGTTCTTGCCGATGCCATCAAGGCCGCCGAGCGGGATGATCTTCAAGGGAGATGATTTTTTAGCTGCCATAGGTTAGTGTGGTTTCCTTTCTTCGAAACGGGTCTGGAACAACCGACGGGGCGCTTCTGGCAAACCGACCGCCGGGAACGTACAAACATGCATCACAGAGTCGATGCAATAACCACAGTATGATACCCATTTGCACAACAACAGACCACCCATGCATCAAAGCCCCATCTGAACTGGTCTATCCCGCCGGTCTGGGGCCATCGGGGGCCGGGGCGGGTTTATCTGAGGATATACCGGAAGAGAAAGTATCGACAATTCAGGAAAAAAGAAAACTGAATAGACCATCTGACAAAATCGCAAGCATCACCCACCAGCCCTTTTGCTGTTCCCGGCGGGGTCCGCGGGTAAAGTTTATCGCGAGTTCCGCACGAA
>CABQHR010000206.1 GCA_902463875.1 uncultured Collinsella sp. | reverse complement strand
GGCCCGCCCCACAAACGTGAGGCGGGCCGTTTTCGTTTGAGCAATCATGCAGCGACGTGATGGGGCAAATTAATCCACGCGCTTGTCGCCCATAAAGAAGAGCGCCACCGTACCAGGACCGGTGTGCGAACCGATCAGAGCACCGATATTGTTGATCTCGATCTTACCTTTAAGCTGCGGAACCTGTTCCTCAATCAGCGCCGCAACAGCCTCGGCATCCTCGCGGCACGCCGAATGGGACAAGATGCACTTACCCGAATAATCCGCACCGTCCTGCACGTGCGCCATCATGGTCTTAGCCATCTCGGAAATCGCGCGCTTCTTAGTGCGGATCTTCTCACGTGGCGACAGCTTGCCTTCGCAATCGACCGTCATAAGTGGGCAAATCTTAAGCGCCGTGCCGATGATCGCGCTCGCAGCCGAAATGCGACCGCCGCGCAGGTAGCTCGATAGATCGGTCGAGAAGAACCAATGGTGCAGGTTGAGCTTGTGCTCCTCAATCCAAGCGGCCGTCTCGTCGAGCGAAGCGCCGCTATCGCGAACGTCAGCGGCACATTCTGCCAGCAGGCCAAAGCCCGAAGACGCCGCCAGCGAATCGATGACACGCACCTTACCGCCCTGGGGATAGCGATCCGCGAGCATCTGTGCCGCAACGCAGGCCGATCCATACGTGCCCGAAATACCCGACGACAACGTCAGGTGCAGCACGTCTTTACCCTCGGCAACAAACGGCTCCCAAAACTCCTCGTACTCACCCACGCTCACCTGAGACGTCTTGGGCGTGGCGCCCGCGGCAATCTGGGCAAAAAACTCGTCCGGCGTAATCGACTGATACAGATCGTCCGTATAGACAACATCGTCGATCTCGTAATGAAAACACACGACGGGGATATTGCGCGACGCAAAGAACTCACGGGTTCGATCGGCGGCGGATTCACAAGTCAGGACAAAATCACTCATATGAGGCTCCTTACGTATTACTACGAAAATTATCGCACAGCGAGCCTGCATACGGTACAAATGTCCACTATTTACCAAATCGAACCATCTGTATAGAACATCTTTACCATCATCATCTCCACCAAACCATAGGCAATCGTCCGCAAAAGCACCCTCAGTGTCTCCACTCAACCGCCATATCTACCTTAACTAAATCGATTTAGCAAACCGTTCATACGACAATTGAGCCGCCAGCGCAAAATTGAAACAAAGGCGTCGCATACTGATAAATGTTTGACGCTGTTTATCAGTTTTACCTACCCCATCGGAAGGTGTTTCATGGTCGCATTCGATCGCAATCCGCAAGACTTCAAGTATCTGCGCCTGCTGTCGAGACAATTCCCCACCGAGCAATCCGCGTTTACCGAGATCATCAATCTCTCGGCCATCCTCAACCTGCCCAAGGGCACCGAGCATTTTATGAGCGACCTGCATGGCGAATACGAAGCCTTCATGCACATCCTCAACAACTGCTCGGGCGTCGTGCGCGAGCATGTCGACGAAATCTTTGGCGACACGCTCTCCTTCGATGAGAAGGGCGAGCTGTGCACGCTCATCTACTATCCGCGCGAGAAGATCGATCTTGTCCGTAGCCAGCACGAGGACTCGCCCACCTGGTACAAGACCATGCTCGACCAACTCATCATGGTGGCGCGTTCGCTTTCGAGCCGCTATACCCGCTCCAAGGTGCGTAAGGCCATCCCGCGCGATTACGCCTACATCATCGACGAGCTCCTGCACACGCATCCGGATGAGAACAACTACCGCGTGCGCTATCACGAGCGCATCGTTGAGTCCATCCTGGAGACCGCCAGCGCCGACGACTTTATCGAGTCGCTCGCCTCGCTCATCAAGCGCCTTGCCGTCGACCATCTGCACTTGGTGGGCGATATCTTCGACCGCGGTGGCGGCGCGGCAAAGATTATGGACCGTCTACTCACCTACCATTCGCTCGACATCCAGTGGGGCAACCACGACCTGCTGTGGATGGGCGCCGCTGCCGGTGAGCCCGCCTGCATCGCCACGGTGCTGCGCAACAACCTACGCTACGACAACTACGAGATCCTGGAGAACGACTACGGTATCTCGCTGCGTGAGCTTGTCGCCTTTGCCGATGCCACCTACACCGCCGGTGAGTCCATCACCCCGCTGATCAAGGCCATCAACGTGCTGCTCTTTAAGCTCGAGGGCCAGATTATCCAGCGCCATCCCGAGTTCGACATGACCGACCGCCTGCTACTCGACAAGATCGACCACGACTCCGGCACGGTCACGCTCGCCGACGGCAGCGTGTGGCCGCTCACGACCAACGACTTCCCCACCGTCAATCCGGCGGACCCCTACACGCTCACGCCCGAGGAGCAGCACATCATAGACAAGCTCGTGTCCGAGTTTGTCACCGCCGATCACCTGCATCGCCACATCGATTTCCTCTATACCCACGGCTCCCTGTATAAGGTCGCCAACGGCAATCTGCTCTTCCACGGCTGCGTGCCGCTCAACGAGGACGGCACGTTTAGCAGCATGAACTGCCTGGGCACGTGGCACGCCGGTCACGACTACCTCGATTTTTGCGACCATATCGCCCGCCGCGCCTGGCGCAACGGCGACCGCGATGCCCTCGACTGGATGTGGTATCTCTGGATCGGTATGAAGTCGCCGGCAAGCGGACGCGAGGTTCGCACGTTCGAACGCGCCTACATCGCCGATAAGAGCACCTGGGCCGAGCCGATGGACCCGTACTTTACGCTTACCAAGTCGCCCTCGGTCTGCGACGACATCATGCGCGAGTTTGGCGTCACCCCCATGGCCTGCTCGCCGACGGGACACATCATCAACGGCCATACACCCGTCAAGACGACCAAGGGCGAGCAGCCCATCCGCGCCGAGGGCAAGCTGCTGGTCATCGATGGCGGCTTCTGCCGCGCTTACCATCCCAAGACGGGTATCGCCGGCTATACGCTCATCTCGAGCTCGCGCGGCTGCCGCCTCAAGTCGCACCGGGCCTTTACGACGGTTGCCGAGGCACTCACGCGCAACGTGGACATCGAGAGCGAGACCAACCGTTTTGACCAGGCCGACCGTCGCCGCATGGTAAGCGATACCGATTCGGGCGCCAAGATCCGCAGCCAGATTCAGGACCTACGTCAGCTGCTCGATGCATATAGAAACGGTGCTATCGAGGAGCGCGCCTAGCCCCGGCTGCGGGGATTGGCTAAACTTGCTGAGTTTGTCATCCCCACGGCGCTGCGGCGCCACC
>CABQHR010000205.1 GCA_902463875.1 uncultured Collinsella sp. | reverse complement strand
CCGCGCCCTGGGCGAGCTGACCGAGCAAGTCGGCGCCGTGGACGCGCGCCTCAAGCGCCGCCAGGCGGCCAGCGAGGCCGTAGCCGATGCGCTTATTCTTGCGGCCAATCTGGTGATGCTCGGGCGTGCGCTGCAGCTGGTGGCTGCGGGAACGATTGACTTTGCCGCAGCGTTTGTCGCCGTCTTTACCTTTGTGTCGTCGTTTGGCTCGGTGATGGCCGTGAGCCGCCTGGGCGCCTCACTGCAGGAGACGCTCGCCTCGGGCGCACGCGTGCTCGATTTGCTCGACGAGCAGCCCCAGTGCGCCGAGGTCGCCGATGGACAGGACGTTGAGTTTGCCGGCGCCGCAGCCGAGCATGTGAGCTTTAGCTATGCGGGCGGCGCGAGTGCCGGCGACGCAGGACAGGCAGCGGACGAGACGGCTGCGAGCCTCATCCTCGACGGCGTGACCTGCACCTTTGCGCCCGGTACCATGACCTGTATCATGGGACGCTCGGGTTCGGGCAAGTCGACGCTGCTCAAGCTGCTCATGCGCTTTTGGGACCCTACCGCCGGCACTATCACGGTGAGTGACGTCGATGCCCGTCGCATCAACACGGCGAGCTTGCGCGGCCACGAGGCCTATATGACCCAGGACACGCACCTGTTCTGCGGCACCGTACGCGAGAACCTACTCGTCGCGCGTGCCGACGCCACCGATGCCGAGCTGCTCGACGCCTGTCAGTCCGCCTCGCTCACCGCGCTCATCGACCGCCTGCCGCAGGGCCTCGACACCCCCGTCGCCGAGCTGGGCGACTCACTCTCGGGCGGCGAGCGTCAGCGCATCGGCCTCGCGCGCATCTTCCTCAACGACGCGCCCTTCATTTTGCTCGACGAACCCACGAGCGCGCTCGACGCTCTCAACGAGGCGGCCGTGATGCAGGCGGTCGATGAGCTCAAGCGCCGTGGCAAGACCATCGTGCTGGTGAGCCACCGTGCCAGCACCTGCGCGTTTGCCGATCGCTCGCTTTCGGTCGAGCACGGGAGGCTCAGCTAATGGCGCGCCCGGCCGACACGCCGGAGCTGGCACGCAAACGTGAGCGCGAGGCCCAAATGGTGTCGCAGATGATTGCGCTGTGGTGTCGTGGACATCATGGCGGCAGGCATGCGGTCGAACAGGCGGGCGACGATGAGTCTGTGCGCGTGAAACTCGGCCTTCGGACCATTACGCTCTGCCCCGAATGCGCCAAGCTGCAGAAATACGCCATCGCGCGCATTGAGCACTGCCCGCACATGGGCACCAAGACATTTTGCTCGGCATGTCCTTCGCATTGTTACCGGCCTGCCATGCGCGAGAAGATCCGCGAGGTCATGCGCTGGTCGGGACCGCGCATGACTCGCTATCGCCCCATCACCGCCGTGAGACACGCAATGGTAACAGTGCAGGCCAAACGCGCGGCGGCACGAAGCAAGTAGTCGCCGGCGCCGGCACGCGCCGCGCAGTCTTTCCGGTCGATTTCGAGCTCCGGCGTGCGCGGCGTGTTGAGAGCTGCACCATTACAATGGAGCGGATTCACCAAATGCAAAGGAGTCGCCATGCCCGCCTGCCCGCTGGTCGATTGCCACACCCACACCTCGTTCTCGGACGGGCACGCCTCGTTTGAGGACAACGTCCGTGCCGCCGCTGCTGCCGGATGCCGTGTCATGGTCTCGACCGACCACCTCGCCCTGCCTGCCAGTATGGATGCTAACTGCGAGGTGCAGGTCGTCGAGGGCGACTTGCCGGCACATCGTCTGGCCTTTGAGGACGCCCGCAGGCTTGCCGCGCAAATCGCGCCGGAGCTCGAGCTTATCTATGGCTTTGAATGCGATTGGTACGAGGGCTGCGAACCCTTGGTTGAGCGCTGGTCCCAGGACGCCGTGGTGCGCTTGGGCAGCGTGCATTGGATTGGCGACCCGGGCGATATCATGGCCGGCGCCGCGGGCACGGCGGGAACGGAGAGCGTCGCTCGTCCCGATACGCCCGATTCGCTTTGTGGCTGGATCGACGACGATACCAACCTGCATGTTTGGGAAAACTTAGGCGTACGCGGCGTATGGGAACACTACGTCGACGACTGGTGCCGCGCTTGCGAAAGCTCGCTTAACTTTGACGTGATGGCCCACCCCGACCTGGTCATGCGCTTTTCGAAGGACGGCTTTGCACCCGACTTTGACCCCGCGCCGTTTTGGCAGCAGATGGCCGAGTGCGCCCACGATACGGGTCGCCGCGTTGAGGTCTCGACCGCCGCACCGCGCAAGGGGCTCGACGATTACTACCCCGCGACCGGGCTTTTGCGTCGCTTCGCCCACGCCGAGGCGCCGATTACTTTTGGCTCGGACGCGCACCGCGCCTGCGACATCTGCTGGAACATCCGCGAGGCTCAGGCCCACGCCTACGACTGCGGCTATCGAACCTTCGACATCCCCCACGCCACCGGCGAATGGGAATCCACGCCCCTCGCCTAACTAGTCGTTTAAGAACGTCCCCAATGACTAGTGGCGGCGGGCGTTGAGTTCGCCGGCCAGTTCGTCGAGGGTGATGCCGTAGCGCTCGAGCGTCACGAGCAGGTGGTAGATCAGGTCGCCGGCCTCGTAGCGGATGTGATCGTGGTCGTTATCCTTGCAGGCCATGATCACCTCGCTCGCCTCCTCGGCAAGCTTCTTGAGAAGCTCGTCCTCGACGTCGGTCAGCAGACGCGCGGTATAGCTCTCCTGCGGCGATGCGTCGCGACGACCGTGAATCACCTCGGCCAGTCCCGTCAGCGTCTCACCGATGTTTCCCGGCTGCACGTTAGCTGTTCTGACTCCCATGGTTATTTCCTCTCGTTACTGCAGCGTAAAGTAGGTACCGGTCTCATCGAACCGAGGCTTTGCGCCCTTTTTCTCAAAGAACTCGACGATGACGGCATGGGCCTCATTGAGCCTTTCCTTCTCGGCCTCGAGCCAAAGCGACTGCGCCCCGCAGGCATCAGTCAGGTGCACGCGGCATGGCACGCCCGCGCGGAGGAGCTCGGTGTTGCATTCGGCGACTTCGAACGGCGTCACGACCTTCATCGTGTTCCCCCCCTTACGCGCTTAAAGAAGCAGGTACGGTTGCCGGTATGGCAGGCCGGGCCCGGTGAGTCCACCTTGACCAGCAGCGTATCGCTATCGCAGTCGGCCCAGAGCTCCTTGACCTCCTGCATGTTGCCACTCGTCGCGCCCTTGTTCCAGAGCTCCTGACGGCTGCGACTCCAAAACCACGTGG
>CABQHR010000204.1 GCA_902463875.1 uncultured Collinsella sp. | reverse complement strand
AGCGCGGCATCACGATCTTCTCGTCGCAGGCCGTGCTCGACCACGGCGACACCCATGTTATGCTCGTGGATGCTCCCGGCCACGTCGATTTTTCGGCCGAGGCTGAGCGTACGCTGCGTGCGCTCGACTACGCGATTCTGGTGGTGGGTGCCAACGATGGTGTACAGGGGCATACCGAAACCTTGTGGCGTCTGCTTGCTCGCTATGACATTCCGACGTTTATCTTTATCAACAAGATCGATCTTGAGAACCCTGGTCGCGATGCGCTGTTGGCGCAACTCGGCCAGCGCCTTTCCGAGGGCTGTCTAGATGCCGAGGGCTTGCTGGTAGGCGGCGCCGTGCAAGAGGATGCCGCGGCGCTGGACGAGGGGGCGCTCGACGAGTTCCTTGAGGCGGGGGAGCTTTCGGCTGCCACGCTTTCGCGCATGGTGGCCGAGCGCAGGTTGTTCCCCTGCTTTGTCGGCTCGGCGCTCAAGGACCAAGGCGTGGCGGAGCTGCTCGACGGCATGTGCGCCCTGATGCGCGAGCGGACGTGGCCCCAGGAGTTCGCAGCACGAGTCTACCGCGTGAGTCGTGGAGACCGCGGCGAGCGTCTTGCGTGGGTCAAGGTGACGGGTGGTGTGCTGCGTGCAAAACAGGTGATTGAGGGGCGCTCCGGTGTCGAGGCTTGGGAGCAAAAGATCGACCAGGTGCGCATCTATAACGGCGAGAAATACGAGCTTGTCCAGGAAGTTGCCGCCGGTGGTATCTGCGCCGTGACGGGCCTCGCGCACGTTCGTCCGGGTGATGCCTTGGGTGCAGAGCCCATGGGCGAGCAGCCGATCATCGCGCCGGTTCTCACCTATACGGTGCTGCCGGGCGAGCACGATGTCCACACGGTGTTTCAGGCGCTGACCGAGCTTGCCGACGAGGATCCCATGCTCGGCGTAAGCTGGAACACGCATCTTGAGCAGATTCATTTGCAGCTGATGGGCGCCGTGCAGCTCGAGGTCGTGCAGCGCGTGCTGGCCGATCGCTTTGGCCTTGCGGTTGAGTTTGGGCCCGGTGGCATCCTCTACAAGGAGACCATCTCGCAGCCGGTCGAGGGCGTGGGCCACTTTGAACCGCTGCGTCACTATGCCGAGGTGCACCTGCGCTTAGAGCCGCTGCCGGCGGGCTCGGGCGTGCAGTTTGGCACCGTGACCTCGACCGACGAGCTCGACCTGAACTGGCAGCGTCTGGCGCTCACCAATGCCATGGAACGCGACCACCTGGGCGTGCTGACCGGCTCGCCCATCACCGATGTGCGCATTACACTCACGGGCGGCCGCGCGCATGCCAAGCACACCGAGGGCGGCGACTTTCGCCAGGCAACGTATCGCGCGATTCGCCAGGGACTCATGCAGGCGCGTGAGGCGGGTGCGGCGGTGCTGCTAGAGCCGTGGTATCGCTTTGAGCTCGAGGTGCCGGGGGAGTGCGCGGGCCGTGCGCTGTCGGATGCCACGCGTATGGGTGCCGAGTACGAGCCGCCGGCGATGGCTGACGACCGGGCTAAACTGGTGGGTCGCGTGCCGGCATCCGAGGTGCAGGACTATGCCCTGGAGGTGGCTGCCTACACGAGCGGCCGCGGGCATCTGTACCTGGAGTTCGCGGGCTATGCGCTCTGTCATGATGCCGAGCACGTGATCGAGGCCGCCGCTTACGAGCCCGAGGCCGATCTGCCCAATACGCCCGACTCGGTCTTTTGCTCCCACGGCGCCGGCTACACCGTCAAATGGTACGACGTCCCCGCCGCGGCGCACGTCCATATCGATTCCGCGACCTTTCGTCCCTGGCGCGCGGCAGATGCCGAATTCTTCGGCCGCGTGTGACAAAGGGACAGTCCCCTTTGTTACATTCAGTTGGTATAACTCGGTATAAGTTGGTATAACTGTAGAGAGCGTTTGCCAATCCGAGGAGGCCGATATGAATCCAAATCCCTTTAAGCCAACGGCTGGCAAGCGGCCTCCGGTGTTGATCGGCCGCGAGTCGGTCATTGAGGATTTTGAAGAAGGTCTCGACAACGGCGCGGGGGCGCCGGGCAGGCTCATGCTCATTACAGGAAACCGTGGTTGTGGCAAAACGGTTTTGCTGCGCGAGTTACAGCGTTTGGCGGCAGAGCGCGGTTGGGCGGTTGTCTCCGATTCCGCTTCGCTTGGCCTATGCGACCGCCTGGCCGATGCGCTTCGTTCGAACAAGCCCGTCGTGACATCTATGGAATTCGGCCCATCATTCGGGCGTTTGTCGGTCGAGACGGCGCGTGCAAAGGGTGAAACGCTGCGCGGGTTGGTCAACGAGCGTCTGAAAAAGCTTGGGCCGGGAAAAGGCATTCTGTTTGCCATCGACGAGGCGCAGTCGGCATCTATCGAGGAGTTGGCCGCCTTGGCCGTTCTCTATCAGCAGGTGCTGGGAGACCAAGATGCCACGGGCCTGCCCGATAGCGAGCAACGCGGTCTTGCCTTGGTGTTTGCCGGCCTGCCCAGCATGGTGGACGACCTGCTCGAAGAGCCGAGCGTGACATTTTTGCGGCGTGCCCAGCAGCGCACACTGGGGGCGATTTCTTTGCCCAAGGTGCGTGATTCATATATCCAGACGGTCAAAGATGCTGGCCTTAACGTTGATGCGGAGACGGCGGACCTTGCGGCGCACAAGAGCATGGGACATCCCTATATGGTCCAGCTGGTGGGCTATTACATGTGGCGGTCTGCTACCCGGCGTGGCTCACAGGCCATTGAAGAACCCGACGTCGAGGCCGGTTACGCAGACGCCATCTCCGAGTTCTACGAAGCGGTCGACGCGCCGCTGTATTACGGGCTGCGCAGCCCTCAACGCCTGTTTATCGAAGCGATGGCGGCTGACGAGGGCAAGCCGACGCGTATGGCAGACATCATCGAGCGCTGCGACCGCACCCAGAGTTGGGCGAGCAAGTATCGCGCAAGCCTGATCCGCGAGCGCGTCGTCGAGGCGGCCGGATACGGCCTCGTCCGGTTTACCGTGCCCATGCTGGGCAAGTACATTCGCGACCGCATTTTATGGCACGAGTAGGGTGATAAAGGTGACGGAACAGAAGATGAGCCCGCAAGCTATCGAGGTGCGTGGTGCGCGCGTCCATAACCTCAAGGACATCGATATCGATATTCCGCTGGGAAAGCTCGTGGGTATTGCCGGCGTGTCGGGGTCGGGCAAGAGTTCGCTGGCGCTGGGGGTTCTTTATGCCGAGGGCTCGCGCCGTTACCTGGAGGCGCTCAGCACCTATACTC
>CABQHR010000203.1 GCA_902463875.1 uncultured Collinsella sp. | reverse complement strand
GCGGCTGATCCGGTCCGACCGGGCCGCGCGGCAAGGAGATATATTGCCAGACCGGGAAGCCCTGTGGGACGTCAATTCCACACTTCACAAGTCCTACACAACATATTGCTTTCTATAGGTAATAGAAAGACTGGTGCGGATCTTCCGCACATATCAGATGATGACCCTTTGGTTCAGGAATATATAGAGATCGGTCACCTGTAAGTGTTTATCTACCCGCGCTTTTAGCAATGTAAACCGCGCTTCAGATAAAAAGAGGGAGCGCCGCGCACAACGCGACACTCCCCTAGCGATTCAAGAGAATCTATTAGGCCTCGAGAGCCTTCTTGGCGATGGTAGCCAGCTCGTTGAAGGACTCGATGTCCTCGTAAGCCATCTGAGCCAGGACCTTGCGGTCGAGCTCGATGCCGGCAACCTTCAGGCCGTGCATGAACTGAGAGTAAGAAATATCGTTCAGGCGAGCAGCAGCGTTGATACGAGTGATCCAGAGAGAACGGATCTCGCGCTTCTTGTTGCGACGATCACGATACTGATACTGCAGGGAGTGCTGGACCTGCTCTTTTGCATGCTTGTAAGTACGCGAAGCGGCACCGTAGTAACCCTTCGCACGGTGCATAACGGTACGGCGCTTCTTCTTGGCGGCAACAGCGCGCTTAATACGTGCCATGTTCTATCAACTCCTAGATGGTAAAACGAAAACGGGAACGCGAACTTAGGCGAGACGCGACTTGATGACCTTGCGGTCGGCAGCGGCGATCTCGGTCTCCTGACGGAAGCCACGCTTACGCTTGGTGGACTTCTTGCTCAGGATGTGGCTCTTGAAAGCCTTGGCGCGCATAAGCTTGCCGGTACCAGTCTTGCGGAAACGCTTCTTGGTGCCGCTGTGGGACTTCATCTTAGGCATGAAATACTCCTTAATCGGTTACAGAACACTAGTTACTTGCTATCGCTTGCCGCTTTATCCTCATCGAAGGCGCCCTTAATCGGGGCGAGCAGCATAAGCATGTTACGGCCTTCCATCTTAGGCTTGGACTCGACCGTAGCGTAAGGCTTGAGATCCTCGGCGAGACGCTCGAGAACGTTAAGGCCCTGCTCCGGGTGAGCCATCTCACGGCCGCGGAACATGATGGTAATCTTAACGCGTGCGCCCTTCTTGAGGAAACGCAGAACGTGGCCCTTCTTGGTCTCGTAGTCGCCAACGTCGATCTTGGGTCGGAACTTCATTTCCTTGACCTCGACCTTGGACTGGTTCTTACGAGCAGCCTTGGCCTTCATGGCCTGCTGGTACTTGAACTTACCGTAGTCCATGACCTTGCAGACCGGCGGCTCCGCGTTGGGAGCGATCTCGACCAGGTCGAGACCCTGATCGTCAGCGACGCGCTGAGCATCGCGGATGGCGAACAGGCCGAGCTGAGAGCCATCGACGCCAATCAAACGGCACGAAGATGCAGTGATCTCGTCGTTGATGCGGGTGTCATCAGACTTAGCTATTTTCCCTACCTCCATTCATAAAAAAATAACCCGGCGCCCTTCAGCAACCAGGTCGTACACATAGACATCCTCGATATGAGGAAGAGAATCTAGGTTGTATGACCAGTCAGCTGCTCATTGGCGCCAAAAGGTGGGAACCCTCAGGTTCCTCTTTAGGGCATTGTGGGAACAACGCCTTGCGAATAATAACACGTACAGCGCGTTATCACATTACGTACACGAAAAAGGGACCTTGACCCCCTTGAACGCTCGCTTGCATGTATGGTGCTCGAGGCGAGACTCGAAGGGCCTTCGCTTCGCGAAGCCCCGGGCTTCGGGCGCGTGGCGCCCTCGCCACGCTCCGCTACAAACAGGCCACAGGCCTGTTTGCTTAACGCTTCGCGCGCTCACGCGAGTTCGGCACGAAAAAGGGGGCCGCAACCCCCTTGAACGCTCACTTGCATGTATGGTGCCCGAGGCGAGACTCGAACTCGCACGTTGTTGCCAACGGTGGATTTTGAGTCCACTGCGTCTGCCAATTCCGCCACTCGGGCACGCAATGCGTGAGTTAGTTTATCACAGCTTTCTACCGATTAGTCCGAAAATGGAACTTCGAGCATTTCGATGAGTTCGACCGTGCGGAGCATCTCGCGCCGACGGCATCCGCGACCGTCGACCGAAGCCTCACCCATCTGGTTATCGTAAGGGTCCTCGCGCATGCCGTCGAAAGAGGGCTCAAACTCTGCCTGGAATCGATTGTTGGCCACCATACGCCACGGGTCGAGATTGCCAAAGTAGTGACGGCGGCGCCACTCCTCCCCCATCCTGCGAGCAGAAGATCCAAATGACACGTCGGCGTTGAGCCATCCGGTCTGCGGCGTATAGAACTCTGCCCAGTCGTGCGACCCCACCGAATCGGGCGCAACATACAGGCCGCTCTGCCAACGGGCAGGCACGCCCGCGATACGGCACATGGTGATAAACGTGAGCGCCATAACGCCGCAATCGCCGCGGAGCGAATGCGCGCAGTCATCGGCAATAGATCCCAAAAGCAAGTACGGCGGCTGATAGCGATAGTCGATGTACTGCGTCAGGTAATCATAGATAGCACGGGCGCGATCGAGCGGATCCTCGAGCCCGTCAATGACACGGGCCGTCAGCTGCTGCAGATACGGCGTGAATGCAATGTGCGGACGGTCCTCGGAAATATCCTCGGGCAGAGGCGCATCCATACGCGGGTGAACCGGAAGTGTGCCACCGTAGACATCACAATAAGCAGCATCGATGTGATAACGATAGGTCACCGAAAATAAGTGCTCGCTCGAGGAAGACCACGAGACGGTACGCGCCGAAGCATTCGCGGGAGCAACAGCACCCTCCGGCGTCATGTCGAGAATCTCGACCCGAGACTGCTGACGGCAGGCAGCCGCGACGGGAAGCCAAGCGCAAACGGCCTCCCCTTCCAGAGCGCCGGGGACAGACACGGACGCTTTAAGCGTAATGACGCGAGCCAATCCGTTTTGCGACTCCATCTCCTTGAGCATCTCGTTGCGCAGTGCTATTCCGTCCGTAGAATCGGGCCGCATGCCGGGAACCTCTTTGGGATATACGCGAAGCGAATCGAGGAAGTTGTCGAGAACGAACAGCTCACCATCGATAAAGCGCCAGTCAATACGCTTACGATTAATCAGGTCATCAAACTGCTCTTCGGTAAACTCTGGCCACTCCTCGCGAATCATCGCAATAGCCTGATCGCGAGACACCGAAAAATGAAGCGGCGTCTCGAGCATGCGATACCGCTCGGCACGAACAC
>CABQHR010000202.1 GCA_902463875.1 uncultured Collinsella sp. | reverse complement strand
GATTCCGACGACCGCTTTACGCCCGATGCGTGCCGCGTGATCGTCGATGCCTTTGAGCGCCAAGACTGCGACGTTTTGACCTTTGGCGCGAATCCGTATCCGCTCGAGGCGGGGTATCCGTGGCTTAACTATGTGCTGAGCCCACGCGATGTGTCGTTTGAAGGCTATAACTCTGACTTGCTGTTTAAGGAAGCATCTCGCCCCTTTGCATGGCGCACCGCCTGCAAGCGTGAGTTTTTGCTGGGCAACGGGATCGTGTTCGATGAAACCGTCAAGTATGGCGAGGACCAGGTCTTCGATTTTGCCGTGTACGGTCGTTCGTACAAGACCGCGCTTATCTCGAACAAGCTGTATGACTACCGCGTGGCGCGCAAGGGTTCGCTCATGGACACCATGCGCTATGACGACGAGACGCGCCTGCTGGAGCACGTGAAGATTTACTCCGCGGTGCTGGCAGATTGGCGCCGCGACGGTCTCGATGCTCAGCACGCCGATGACCTTGCATATTTCCTGTGCGATCTGGTGCTGTACGATGCGCTCAGGTTGCTGGGTTCGGACTGCGGTAAGGTGTTTGCCGCCGTTGCCACGGCACTTGCCGACTCTGCTGTGGGCAGCGATGCTGCGCTCGCACAATGCGCTCCTTCTGTTGCCGCTATGGTGCGTGCGGCGCTTACCAGCAAGGCCCCCAATGCCCGTGAGTGCAAAAAGCTCATGTTCGATTACGACGTCTTGAGGTTTGGGCGCCTGGGTGCCTGCAAACGCATGGCAGCGAACGCCCTGGGAAAGCGAGAAGTGTAAATGAGTATCAAGCGTTTGGCGCTTTGCCGCAGCCAGGGCCGTCTGTTTGTGCTGCTTCGTTTTGCCGGTCAGGATGTCGCCGCGCTTATTGAGCGGGAGGGTTCTCAAGCGTTTGCCCATGCGACGACGAGCGGTTCTTCTGTGCCGTCGCTGGTGCTCCCGGTCGATCATGGCCGTGTACTGGCGCTTTGCCCTTCCGTTTCCGATTACGAGCGCGAGCTCGCCGTCTTGGTGCTTCCCTTTCTGGACGGCTCTACGATTGACGTCACATTTGCATCCGGTGACCAAAGGTTGGGCTCCATTCGCCTCGATAGCCGCGTGGCCAAGCTGGAATCCAAGATTAACTACAAAGCTAAGCCTGCGCTGTGTGCGCTTATCCGCGATGCGCAGCGTGGCGAACACTGCGGCCTCTACGAGATCGATGCCATTCGCTATTTGCCGGCAGACGCCGGCGCGGTGTGGCGCTATGAGGTTACCTGGGCGGGAGACCCCCAGTGCGCACCTGAGCTCCTGATCTTCGATACGCATATGAACGCCATCGATGCCACCGTGCATGTGTTTGAATCGCAGTTCGATGTGCCGCAGCAGAACGGATGCCGTGTCAATAAAACGTATCTGAGCGTAGAGATGCCTCGGGATATACGAGATTTTGTCGCGATTGTGAGCGATCCCACGGGCCTAATCCAGAGCGGTTTTTGCGCCATGGATGGTCGCCTGTACAACGGCATGGTCGATGACAGTTGGAATCGCATGAAGGATGCGCGTGCAGACGACGCAGCTTATCGACGTTGGTTTGAGCAACATCGCGCAAAGCCGGGCGATATGGCGTGCCAGCGTGTCGCTTCGGCGGCCTTTGCCTATAGACCGCTCGTGAGCATTGTGGTGCCGTGCTACAAGACTGATCGGGTCTACCTGCGCGAGCTGCTGGACTCGGTGCTAGCCCAGAGCTATGACAACTGGGAATTGCTGCTTATGGACGCCTCGCCCGAATGGGACGCGGTGGCCGCCCTTGCGGCAGGCGCTCACGACGAGCGCGTTCGTCGCATCGAGCTTCCCGGCAACGGCGGCATTGTGCTCAACACCAACGCTGGTATTGAGCAAGCGACGGGCGACTACATCGCGTTCTTGGACCACGATGACATCCTGGAACCGGACGCGTTATTCCACTATGTTGCCGCGCTGAACAAGGTTGCCGAGGGCGAGCGTCCCCAGGTCCTGTTCTGCGACGAGGACATGTTCCAGAAAACGGGGGAGTGGGGCCAGCCGGTCTTTAAGACGCGGCTCAACGTCGACCTGCTCTATAGCCATAACTGCGTGACGCATTTTCTGATGGTGGAGAAGGCACTTATCGATCGCATTGGCATGTCTCCGGAAGATGTTGCGGGTGCCCAGGACTACGACCTGACGCTCCGCTGCCTTGCGGCGGGCGCACGGTTTGAACATGTTGCGCACGTGCTGTATCACTGGCGCGTGCATCCGGGATCGACCGCCGATGGTTCTGCCGATAGCAAGCCGTATGCCATCGAGGCCGGGCGCCTTGCGCTGCAGCGCCACTTTGATTCGTTGGGCGTTCACGGGACGGTCGAGGAGACCGAGACGCCGTTTGTCTACCGCATGCGCTATGCGCTGCCGGAGCCTGCGCCGCTGGTGAGCATTGTGATTCCCACCAAGGATCACATTGAGACGCTCGACGCCTGTGTAATGTCGATCGCCCAGAGAGTCACGTATGCCAATTACGAGATTGTCTTGGTGGAGAACAACAGCGAAGCCCCGGAGACGTTTGCGTATTACGAAACCCTGCCAGAGCGCGTGGCTGCAGCATCTGAAGGCAAGGGCATCGCGCGCGTTGTGTACTGGCCGGGCGAGTTCAATTACTCTCAGATCATTAATTTTGGCGTGGAGCACGCCAAGGGCGATTACCTTCTGCTGCTGAACAACGATACCGAGGTCATAAGCCCCGACTTTATCGAAGAGATGATGGGCTATCTGCAGCGTCCCGATGCGGGCGTGGTGGGCGCCAAACTCTACTTTGCCGATCATCTGGTGCAACATGCCGGCATTTTGGTTGGCGTGCGTGGCGCACTTGCCCATGTCAACCAGGACTTCTCGGCAAAGCGCGAGGGCTATCTTGCCCGCGCTGTGCGCCCCGGTAACTTCAGTGCCGTAACGGGCGCCTGCCAGATGGTGCGACGCGACGTATTTGAACAGGTCGGAGGCTATAACGAGGAATTCGCCGTCGGTTTTAACGACGCTGACTTTTGCCTGCGCGTGTGGGAGGCCGGCTACCGCACCATCTTTACGCCCTATGCCGAGCTGTACCACTACGAGTTCACCTCGCGCGGCAGGGAAGAGGCCAACGAGGAAAAGCTGCGCCGCTGGAAGCGCGAGCAAGCGCTGTTTATGCAGCGCTGGCCTGAGTTCTTCTTGACGGGCGATCCATGGTTGGGGCCGAACTTATCCGCTGAGAGCGAGTATTTCTCGGTCTAAGTCAATGGTTTTTAGGAGTCCTTAACTTTCTTTCGCTATGAGCTTG
>CABQHR010000201.1 GCA_902463875.1 uncultured Collinsella sp. | reverse complement strand
TAGTATCATATCGATCTTACAAGATAATAGACACAACAGTAAATATGTTCATTAACGTTGGCATACAGAAGCATGCTACCGGGCATTTTGATCAATTCGAAGGCATATCTAGGCCGCAAAGAGGTCGTTTGGGGCAGTTTTGGCTGTTACTAAAAAGGTGACAGTACTCATATTTGCCATTTTTTGTCCACGGGGCCTTGAGGGAGGCCGTTAATCAGGTCCCGGGGGAGGCGGTTCGAGGGCCGCAGAACAAAAAACGGGGGCACAGTTCATTCTGCGCCCCCGTTTTTGGGTATTGCGGTTGTTTGCCGCCGGTTTTACGCCGCCTCGTCGAACTGCGAGTTGTACAGGTCGGCGTAGAAGCCGCCTTGGGCGAGCAGCTCGTCGTGCGTGCCCTTCTCGACGATGTCGCCGTCGCGAATCACCAAGATTACGTCGGCGTTGCGGATTGTGGACAGGCGGTGCGCGATGACAAAGCTCGTGCGGCCCTGCATCAGCGCGTCCATGGCGCGCTGAATAAGCTCCTCGGTGCGGGTATCGACGTTGGAAGTCGCCTCGTCCAAAATCAGCGCCGGACGGTCGGCCAAAATGGCGCGGGCGATGGTCACGAGTTGGCGCTGGCCCTGTGAGAGGTTGGTGCCCTCCTCGTTGATCATAAAGTCGTAACCGCCGGCGAGCGTATGGATAAAGTGGTCGCAGCGCGCGGCGCGTGCAGCGGCTTCGACCTCGGCATCACTCGCATCGGGACGTCCGTAGCGGATGTTCTCGCGGATGGTGCCGTTAAACAGCCAGGTATCCTGCAGCACCATGGCAAACTCGCCGCGCAGTGCCGCGCGGTCCCAGTCGCGCACGTCGACGCCCTCGACGCGCAGCGAACCGCCATCCACGTCGTAGAAACGCTGCAGCAGCTTAATGAGCGTGGTCTTGCCGGCGCCGGTGGGGCCGACGATGGCGATGGTCTGACCGGGCTGCGCCTCGCAGCTAAAGTCGTGAATGATGGTCTTGTCGGGCGTGTAGCCAAACTTGACATGGTCGAACTCAACGTGGCCGGGGCGCTTCTCGGGAATCTGGGCGTCGGCCTTCTGCTCCTCCTCGGGCGCGGCGAGGAACTCAAAGACGCGTTCGGTTGCGGCGGCCATCGACTGCATCGTGTTGCTCACGTTGCCCAGCTGCTGCACCGGCTGCGTAAAGTTGCGAACGTACTGGATAAAGCTCTGGATGTCGCCGGGCGTGGCATTGCCGGTCAGCGCGAGCTGCGCGCCTACCACGACGACGCCCACGTAGCCCATGTTGCCCACCAGACTCATAAGCGGCATCATCAGGCCCGACAGGAACTGCGAGCGCCAGCCGCTAATAAAGAGGCGGTCGTTTTGACGGTCGAACTCCTCGATTGAGGCCTCGGCGCGGTCGAACACCTGAATAACGTTCTGGCCGGCAAAGTCCTCCTCGATAATGCCGTTGACGGTGCCCAGGACTTGCTGCTGCTCGCGGAAGTACGGCTGCGAGAAGTGAATCATCACGGTCAGGATAATCGCGGCGGCCGGCAGTGTGAGCACGGTGACGCCGGTGAGCGGCAGACTGATCGAAAGCATCATGACGAGCACGCCGATAATCTGCGTCACCGACGTGATGAGCTGCGTCACGCTCTGGTTGAGCGACTGACCCAGCGTATCGACGTCGTTGGTGATGCGGCTGAGCACGTCGCCCTTGCTGTGGCCGTTGAAGTAACTCATCGGAACGACGGCGATCTTGGCGGCGATCTCCTTGCGCATGCGATAGCAGATCTTTTGCGTGACGCCGGTCATGAGCCAGCCTTGGATCAGGCTGCAGGCAGAGCTCGCCAGATACAGACAGAGCAAAAAGCCGAGCGTCTTGGCGATCCAGGCAAAGTCGACATCGCCGGTGCCGTTGACCTTGGCAACCAAGCCCTCGAACAGCTTAGTCGTAACCTGGCCGAGCACCTTGGGCCCCACAATGTTAAAGATGACCGAGCACACGGCAAAGGCGACGGCGGCAAACACGGCAATCTTGTGCTGGCCGATATAGCCGAGCAGCTGCCTCATGGTGCCCTTAAAGTCCTTGGCCTTTTCGCCACGGCGCATGCCACCCATGCGGCCCATGGGACCACGCTGGCGGGTGGGCTTGGGAATCTGAGTCTTGGTCTCGTCTGCCATTAGCGCTCGCCTCCTTCCATGACGGCTGCAATTTCTTCTTGGGTAAGCCCCAGCTCCTCGGCGGAAAGCTGCGACTGTGCAATCTCCAGGTACGCCGGGCAGCCGTGCAGCAGCTCCTCGTGCGTGCCGGTGCCCACTACGTGACCGTCGTCGAGCACGATGATCTGGTCGGCGTGCATGATGGTCGCGATGCGCTGGGCCACGACCACGAGTGCGGCGTCGGTGACGTTTTTGGCCAGCTCCTCGCGCAGGCGCGCGTCGGTCTTGTAGTCGAGGGCGCTAAACGAGTCATCGAACACCACGACCTCGGGCTTTTTGGCCAACGCGCGGGCGATGGCCAGGCGCTGGCGCTGGCCGCCCGAGACATTGGAGCCGCCCTGGCTGATGGGGGAGTCGTAGCCGCCCTCGCGCTCGGCGATAAAGTCCTCGGCCTGTGCGATGCGTGCCGCCTGGCGCATGTCATCATCGCTCACCATGTCGCCGGCAAATTTGAGGTTGCTCTCGACGGTGCCCGAGAACAGGCGCCCCTGCTGCGGGATAAAGCCAATACGGCGGCGAAGCTCAGAAAGGGTCATATCGCGCACGTCGATGCCGTCGAGCGAAATACTGCCGCCGGTGACGTCGTACAGGCGCGGAATCAGCTGCACGAGCGTGGACTTGCCCGAACCCGTTGAGCCAATGATGCCGAGCATCTGGCCGGCATGTGTGGTGAAGTTCACGCCGCTGATGACATCGGCGCGGGCATCGGGGTACTGGAAGCTCACGTCGCGGAAGGTGAGCTCACCGCGCGGCGCGCTGGCTGCGGGCAGTTTGGGCGAGGCAGGGTCGTTGATGCTCGTGGGGCAGGTGATGACCTCTTCCACGCGCTCTGCTGCGACCTCGGCGCGGGGCAGGATAACCGAAACCATGGTGAGGATCATAAACGCCATGACGATCTGCATGGTGTAGGAGATGAACGCCATCATGTTGCCGACCTGCATCACGCCGTCGGACACGCCCTGCGCGCCAAACCAGACGATAAGCACGGTGATGCAGTTCATGACGAGCATCATGAGCGGCATCATAAAGCTCATGGCGCGGTTGGTGTAGAGCTGCGTGGTCATCAGGTCGAGGGACGCCTGGTCAAAGCGCTCGAGCTCATGCTCCTCGCGGTTAAACGAGCGG
>CABQHR010000200.1 GCA_902463875.1 uncultured Collinsella sp. | reverse complement strand
TGAATCATGGCATGATGGCTCTCGATACGAATGTCGGCACCCATGCGCACCAGCTCAGAGGCAAACATAAAGCGATTCTCGAAGATGTTTTCGGTAATAACGGAACTGCCGTCGGCAAGGGCGGAGAGCACCATAATCTGCGCCTGCATGTCGGTCGGGAAACCGGGGAACGGAAGCGTCTGGATGTCGACCGGCTTGATACGCTCGGCACGGTTCACATGGACGCCATCCTCGACGCGCTCACAGTCGATACCCATGAGCTCCATCTTCTTGAGCACCATACCCAAGTGAATGGGGCAAAAGCCCGTGACATCGACACCGCGATCGTCGGCCATCAACGCACCGGCAACGATAAAGGTACCGGCCTCGATGCGGTCGCCCACCACGCGATGGGTAACGGGATGGAGCTCTTCCACGCCTTCGATAGTCACGACGGGCGTACCGGCGCCAACAATCTTGGCGCCCATCTCGTTGAGCATGTTGGCGAGATCGACGATCTCGGGCTCGCGGGCGGCATTGTCGATAACCGTGGTGCCCTGTGCGCGCACAGAGGCCATGATGAGGTTCTCGGTCGCACCGACGCTGGCGAACTCGAGCGTGACGGTGGTACCGCGCAGGCCTTGGGGCGCATTAGCGTTGATGTAACCGTGGGCGGTATCGAACTCAACGCCCAGGGCCTCAAGACCAAGAATGTGCATATCGATCTTGCGAGCACCCAGGTTGCAGCCGCCGGGCATGGCGATCTTGGCGCGATGGAAGCGGCCCAGCAAGGGTCCCATCACGGCCGTAGAAGCGCGCATCTTGGCGACGAGCTCGTAGGGAGCCTCCCAAGAATCGACCTGAGAGGTATCAATCTCGAGCGTGTGCTCGTCGAGAACATCGATCGTAGCGCCCATACCCTTGAGCACCTTGCCCATCACGTGGACATCGGAAATATCAGGCACGTTCTGCAGCGTCGTCTTGCCCGGCGCCAGAAGCGTTGCCGCCATGAGTTTGAGCGCGGAGTTCTTGGCGCCCGAGACGGGCACGGAGCCTCCGATGGCGTGGCCACCCTCAACGCGGATAATATCCAAGGTCTACCCTTTCAAAAAGCATGCCCGGGGTGGCTGGGCCATCCCGGGCATGATGTGTTCGCAAATGGTCGAACGCTAAATCGTTTGACTATTGGGCAAGCTTGAGCTTACACCATGCGATTTCATTATAGAGGTAGGCGCGGCGTGCATCATCCTCCGACAAATTACCCAGCTTCTCTTCAAAACCTTGAATATCAGCTTTAAGCTTGTCGGCATCGACGGTCGCCAAATCGCAAGCGCGCTCGACGAGAACGGTCACGACATCGTCCGCAACCTGGGCATAGCCGCCGGCCACGGCAAACGTGTGGTCGACAGTGCCCATGGCCTTATCGGAAACGCGAACGTAACCGCGGTCGATCGTGCAGATCTCGCTGGAGTGAGCAGGCAGGACACCAAACTCGCCATCCGTGGACGGAATCGACACAAACGCAGCGTCGCCCTCATAGGCGCAGCTCACGGGGCACACGATGCGGATACGCATAACCTACTTCTCCCCCATCTTGCGGGCGCGCTCGCGCACGTCCTCAATCGTGGAAGCATAGCGGAAAGCCTGCTCGGGCAGGTCATCGGCCTTGCCGTCGACAATCTCGGCGAAAGAGCGGACGGTATCCTCGACGCGGACGTAGACACCGGGGTTGCCGGTGAACTTCTCGGCGACGTGGAAGGACTGCGAGAGGAACTGCTGAATCTTACGGGCACGGTTGACCGTAAGGCGCTGCTCCTCGGACAGCTCGTCCATACCCAGAATGGCGATGATGTCCTGAAGGTCGGAGTACTCCTGCAGGAGCTCCTGGACCTTGACGGCGACACGGTAGTGCTCCTCGCCGACGATCGAGGGATCGAGAGCGTCGGAGGAAGACGCGAGCGGGTCGATAGCCGGGAACAGGCCGAGCGACGAAATGCTACGCGAAAGAACCGTGGTGGCGTCGAGGTGCGTAAACGTCGTGGCAGGCGCCGGGTCGGTCAGGTCGTCTGCGGGGACGTAGACAGCCTGGACGGAGGTAATGGAGCCCGTCTTGGTCGAGGTAATGCGCTCCTGGAGGTCGCCCATCTCGGTTGCCAGCGTGGGCTGGTAACCAACGGCGGACGGCATACGGCCCAGCAGTGCGGAAACCTCGGAACCTGCCTGGGAGAAGCGGAAGATGTTGTCGATGAACAGCAGAACGTCCTGGCCGCGATCGCGGAAGTACTCAGCGGTGGTAAGGCCGGCCAGACCGATGCGCAGACGCGCTCCGGGCGGCTCGTTCATCTGACCATAGACCAAGCAGGTCTTGTCGATAACGCCAGACTCGCTCATCTCGAGGAACAGGTCGGTGCCCTCGCGGGTACGCTCGCCGACGCCGGTGAACACCGAGGTGCCGCCGTGCTCCTGGGCGAGGTTGTTGATGAGCTCCTGAATCAGAACGGTCTTGCCGACGCCGGCGCCGCCGAACAGACCCGTCTTTCCGCCACGGATGTAGGGCTCGAGCAGGTCGACGGCCTTGATGCCGGTCTCGAAGATCTCGGTCTTGGTGGTGAGCTCGTCGAAACGGGGCGCTGCATGGTGGATGGGGTAGAACTCCTCCACCTCGGGCATGGGCTTGCCGTCGACGGGCTTGCCCATAACGTTCCAAATGCGGCCGAGCGTCTTGGGGCCAACGGGCATCTTCATGGGCTCACCGGTATCGGTGGCGATGAGGCCGCGCTGCAGGCCGTCGGTCGAGGACATGGCGACCGTGCGGACGACGCCGCCCGGAAGCTGGCTCTCGACCTCGAGGATCGTGCTCAGATGACCGATCGGGGTCTCGGCCTCGACCGTGAGCGCGTTGTAGATCGGGGGCACCGCGCCGTCAAACTTGACGTCGACGACAGGGCCGATGATTCGCACGATGCGACCATCACCGGCAGTCGTCTTCTTGGTGGCTTCCTCGACCGCAAGCTTTACGGTGTTATTAGCCATTACTGTTCCTCCAATGCTGAGGCTCCGCCGACGATCTCGTTAATCTCGGTCGTGATCGAAGCCTGGCGCACGCGACTATACGTGCGGGTAAGGGTCGAGATGATCGCGGTGGCGTTTTCCGTCGCGGAGTGCATGGCCTTGCGGCGTGCACCCTGCTCGGCAGCCGCCGAATCGATCAGGGCCTGGTAGATGACCGTCAGGATATAAGACGGCACAAGCTTGCCGAGAACATGCTCGGGAGAGGGCACGAACTCGAACGTGGACGAGATGCGCTTAGGGGCGTCGGTCTCGTTCTTACGCGGACCGTGGGCCATAGCGATCATCTCGGGGTCGAGCGGCA
>CABQHR010000199.1 GCA_902463875.1 uncultured Collinsella sp. | reverse complement strand
TCGCAGCCCAGCGTAAAGGTGCCGTCCATGGCATGACGCTTGGGATGGAACGCGAGCGACTCGGCACGCGTGAGCTTGCACTTCACAGGACGCTGGAACTTATATGCGGCGAGCGCGGCCAGGTGCTGGACCGAAACGTCCTCCTTGCCGCCAAAGCCGCCACCCACGAGCATGGTCTCGACGACCACGCGCTCGAGCTCGTTGTCCCAGCCAAACATGTGGGCACACTCTTTGCGCGTGTCGTAGGCACCCTGGTCGGTCGACTGCACCTTGACGCCGTTCTTGTACGGGAAGGCAACGGCGCACTCGGGCTCCAAGAAGGCATGCTCGGTAAAGGGCGTAGTAAAGCGCTGTGTCACGGTGAATGAGCTGTCTGCCAGCGCCTTGGCGGCGTCGCCGCGCGTCACATGGCGGCTCTGGCACACGTTGTCCTTGAGCTCCACCGTGTTGCCAAAGGCAAAGAAGCTATCGTGCAGGCGCGGGGCGTCGGCAGCCTTGGCCTCGGCAATGTTGCGCACGGGCTCCAGCGGCTCGTAATCGATCTTTACGAGCTTCTTGGCCTTCTCGAGCGTCGCCTCGTCCTCGGCGACCACCAGCACGATGGCGTCACCCACGCAGCGGGTGATATCGCCCTGGGCGATCATGACGTCCCAGTCCTGGATAAGGTGGCCGACCTGGTTGACCGGCACGTCCTCGGCGCGCAGGATGCCCACCACACCGGGCAGGGCCTCGGCCTTGGAGGTATCGATGGAGAGCACGCGGGCGCGCGGATACTTGGAGCGCACGGCGCCGGCGTAGGTCAGACCCGGCTGATCGAGCTCGTCGATGTCGTCGGGATACTTGCCCTCGCCGAGCACCTTCTTGCGCACGTCGATACGGAAGGCGCGCTTGCCTACGCCGTAGTCGTCACCGCGCTCCAAGTCCTCGTCGATCTGCTTTTCGCCGCGGAGCACCGCAGCGGCCAGCGCAATGCCCTCGATAATCTTCTTGTAGCCGGTGCAGCGGCAGACGTTGCCGCGGATGGCGTACTTGATCTGCTCCTCGGTGGGCTCGGGGTCCTCGGCGATGAGCGCTGCACCCGCCATGACCATGCCGGGGATGCAAAAACCGCACTGCACGGCGCCCACGGCGCCAAAGGCGTACACAAAGGCCTCGCGCACGTCCTCGGGCAGGCCCTCGACGGTCACGATGTTGCGACCGGCGGCAAGGGCGGTGGTCAGCACGCAAGCCTTGACGGCCGCACCGTCCACATGGATGGTGCAGGTACCGCACGCGCCCTCGGAGCAGCCGTCCTTGGCGGAGTGAATGTGCAGGTCGTCGCGCAGGTAGCGCAGCAGCGGCTTGTTTTGGGTCGTCGTGTGCTGGACGCCGTTAACGGTAAAAGTGAATTCCTGTGCCATGGTGATTCCCTTCTACACGCCGGCGGCGATGCCGGTACGGTCGTGGATGGCGCCATGCGGGCAGACGACGGCGCACATGCCGCAGGACAGGCAATCCGCGCCATCGATATGGGCGCAGTTGTCCTCGATGCGGATAGCGCCGGCGGGGCATTTTTTAGCGCACATGCCGCAACCGATGCAGCTCGTGTCGCAGATCTTGCGGGCAATGGCGCCCTTATCGGTGTTGTTGCAGCGCACCAGGATGTTCTGGTAGCCGGGAACGAAGGCAATCACGCGCTGTGGACACGCCATGCCGCACAGACCACAGCCCGTGCACTTGGAGCGATCCACGCGGGCGATGCCATCGACCAGCGCAATGGCACCGTGGGGGCAGGCCGTGACACAGGCGCCACAGCCAATGCAGCCTTCGCTGCAGCGGGCGTCGCCGCCTGCGGAGGCGCAACCGCTTCCGCAGGCAACGTAGGCCACGTTATGTTGAATGGATTTGGCCATAAGAGACTCGCCTATTTCTTAAGGAGATACGGATAGCTGTCGCGCACGGCCTTGATGGTCAGGCGGACGGCCTCGGGCAGACCGGTGTTGACGGCATCGACCGAGACGGTGCGAACCGTGCCGGCGACGCGAACCTTAAAGTGGTCCTCGTCCACGGCCAGGAAGCCCTCGTTCTCGGAGTTCTCCATGTCCTGATCGCTCCAGAACAGGGTGAGCTTGTCCTTGTAGGGACGACCCTCCTGGTAGGGGCAGAACACAGCGCAGTTGCCGCACTCGTTGCACATGCCATCGACATGTACCACCTGGTGCTTGTCCAGACCCGGGACCTTAATGGCCACGTTGGCGCGGTTGGGGCACACGTCGCAGCAGACCTCGCACACCGAGCCGCAGCCCAGGCAGCGGGTCTTGGTGCAGTTGCGCTTATCGCGGCACAGGGTACCCTTGCGCTCGTAGCAGGTGTCCTCGCGACCGGCCTGAGCGTTCTGGTCGGTGTACTTGTTAAAGTCGACACCGGCGATGGCGCGGGCGACCTCGGCGGCGTCGGCGATGGCCTCGACCACGGTAGCCGGACCGCGACGGCAGTCGCCGGCAGCCCAGACGCCCTCGACGCCGGTGGAGGTGGCGGCAAGGCGACCGCGACGGTCGTGCTCAACGCCCGCGGCGTCGTACAGGCTGGCGTCGATACCCTCGCCCACGGCGCAGATCACCGTGGTGGCGGGCAGCTCGACGGTCTCGCCCGTGGCGACGGGGCTGCGACGGCCGCTTGCGTCCGGCTCGCCAAGCTCCATAACATCGCAGGTCAGCACGGCGCCGTTGAGCGCCTTGGGCGCCAGCAGCTCGCAGAACTCAACGCCATCGGCAAGAGCAAGATCGAGCTCTTCCTCGTCGGCAGGCATCTGCTTCTTGGTGCGGCGATACACCAGGCGCACGTCCTTCACGCCAGCAAGGCGCTTGGCCACGCGGGCCGCGTCCATGGCGGTATTGCCGGCGCCAATGACCACGACGTCCTCGCCCAGCTCGAGTTTCTCGCCCTTCTTGGCGGCCTCGAGGAACTCCAGCACATCGAGCTCGGCACCCTCGCCCAGGCCCGCAGAGCCGGGCATCCAGGCACCGGTGGCCACGACCACGTCAGTAAAGCCCTGGGACTTGAGCTCGTCGATGGACTCCACGCGAGCATTGAGCTGCACCTTGGCGCCAAAGGCCAGGCAGAGCTCGGTATCGTGGGAGATATCGTCGTTCGCAATGCGGAACTCGGGGATGACGTGACGGACCACGCCGCCGAGCGAATCGCGGGCCTCGAAGATGGTGACGGGCACGCCGGCACGCGTCAGGAAGAATGCCGTCGCCAGACCAGCCGGGCCGCCGCCGATAACGGCAACGTTGCGCTCACCGTCGTTGGCGATGGCCTGGGTGCGCAGCTTGGGCAACACGGCCGTCATGGCCTCGCGGGCGGCCTTGAGC
>CABQHR010000198.1 GCA_902463875.1 uncultured Collinsella sp. | reverse complement strand
ACGAACCTTTCGATGTCAAATGGTAAACATCCTGCTAAAAACGTTTTACCAAACGTCAAACTAACTATCTTGAAACCCTTATTGGTAAAACTGTCAAGAGTTTTACCATGGCAAATCTGTCAGTGGTATAAACATGGCGCTCACCGATTAAAAGCCACCGCAAAACCACTTTCCTCCATAAAAGTAATGTACAGGTGTTATGGTAGTTTCTGCCGAAAGTTCCACCGAGCACGCGAGGTGGAACGAATCATAGAACTATCGCCGTCCCTTCGATTCGTGCAGCCCTGGACCTTTCGCATTTAGTCACCAAGGCAACACGCTGCCGCGTCATGATGGGATCAAACGTGAGCGATACAAAGCTAAAGCCAACGGCAAAAAAGCCCGCTACCCGCAAGGCCGCTCCGCACGCACCGGAGCTCTCAAAGGACGATGTCTATCTGTTTGGCATCGGTATGTGGGAGCGCAGCTGGGAGAAGATGGGCGCGCACCCCGACACGCAGAACCGTACGCGCGGCTGGCGTTTTTGCGTTTGGGCGCCCGATGTAAAGAGCGTCCACGTCATTGGCGAATTTAACGACTGGGATGAGGAAGCCAACCCGCTGGTGCCCGTGCATACGAGCGCTATCTGGGAAGGCTTTATTCCTGGCGCCGAGCAGGGACAGCTTTATAAGTATCTGATCGAGACCAACGAGGGCGAAAAGCTCTACAAGGCCGATCCTTATGCCTTTAAGGCAGAGTGCCCTCCGGGTACGGCGAGTGTGCTGTGGAGCCTGGACGGCTACAAGTGGAACGATGCCGCGTGGCTCAAGCGCCGCGCCGGCCATAACCACATGTCGCAGCCGCTGAACATCTACGAGGTGCATATTGGTTCGTGGAAGCGCCACGGCGATGCGCCGCAGGGCGAGCCGGACGAGTACGGCAACTACCCCGGTCCCATGGATCCCTTCCCCGCGCAGCGCGGCGAGTTCTACACCTACGACGACCTGTCGGTGGAGCTCGTGGACTACGTGCGCGACATGGGCTATACGCACATTGAGGTCATGCCGCTCATGGAGCATCCCTTCGATGGCTCCTGGGGCTACCAGACGACCGGCTACTATGCCGCCACGTCGCGCTACGGCAACCCGCAGCAGCTCATGCACTTTATCGATGCGTGCCACGAGGCGGGCATCGGCGTGATCATGGACTGGGTGCCCGGCGGTTTTTGCGCCGACTCCCACGGCCTTGCCACCTTTAACGGCCATATGCTGTTTGAGCACGAGATTCACCCCAACTGGGGCACGCACAAGTTCGACTTCGCCCGCGGCGAGGTCCGCTCCTTCCTGGTCTCCAACGTGCTGTACTGGCTCGAGAACTTCCACGTGGACGGCATTCGCATGGACGGCGTGTCCAGCATGCTGTACCTCAACTTTGGCATCGACGATCCGGGCCAAAAGAAGTTCAACAAGTACGGTACCGAGGAGGACCTGGACGCCAGCGCGTTTATCCGCCAGGTCAACTGCGCTGTTGAGGCGCACTACCCCGACGTAATGATGATGGCCGAGGAGTCCACCGCGTGGCCACTCGTGACCTACCCGCCGCAGGACGGCGGCCTGGGCTACCACTACAAGTGGGACATGGGCTGGATGAACGACACCCTGCACTACATGCAGACCGATTTTCCGTGGCGCCCCGGCAACCACGGGCTGCTCACGTTCTCCATCATGTATGCCTTTACCGAGAACTTTATCTGCCCGCTGAGCCACGACGAGGTCGTGCACGGCAAGTGCTCGCTCATCGGCCGCATGCCGGGCGACTGGTGGCGCCAGTTTGCCGGCCTGCGCACGCTGGCCTTCTACCAGATGACGCACCCCGGTGCCAAGCTCAACTTTATGGGCAACGAGATCGGCCAGTTTATTGAGTGGCGCTATTACGAGTCCATCCAGTGGTTCCTGACCGAGGAGTACGAGACCCACAAGCATCATCAGGCGTTCATTAAGGCGCTCAACCACCTGTACACCGCCGAGCCCGCCCTGTACGAGCGCGGCTACACCGACGACGGCTTTACCTGGATCGACGCGGACAACTCCAAGCAGTCCATCGTGAGCTTTGTGCGCCAGGGTGAGGACGTCGATGACGACCTAGTGATCCTGATCAACTTTGATCCGGCGAGCTACGAGAGCTTCCGCGTGGGCGTGCCGCGCGAGGGTGACTGGGAGGTCATCTTTGATTCTGACCGTCCCGAGTTCGGTGGCAGCGGATACGCCGGTGAGGAGCCCTACACCTGCTCGAGCGAGCCCTATCCCTGGAACGGGCAGATGGACTCTATTGAGATTAAGGTGCCCGGCCTGGCAGGTGTGGTGCTCAAGCGCCGCGGTCCCAGCAGCTATAAGCCGCCGGTGGTCGAGGAGCCCAAGAAGGCTACGCGTAAGCGCACGTCCTCGGTGAAGCCCAAGCCTGCGGCTGCTAAGAAGGCTCCCGCTAAGGCGAAGGCTACGACGACCAAGACCAAGGCTGCTGCGAAGCCCGCTGCCAAGGCCACTACGGCTAAGAAGCCGGCTGCCAAAAAGGCAACTACCAAGGCCAAGTCAGCGACTGTTAAGTCGACCGCCAAGGATGCGTAACAAAGCCGTTACCACTGTAATTACCCGCCTCTCTGGGGCGTAGGATGTAAGTCATAACCGTTCCGGGAGATATCCCCGGGGGAAAGGAACGTATGAATAAGATCTTCGACAACAAGCAGGAGTTTACCGAGCTCTATCGCGATGCCGTCATGAGCATCAGCGGCAAGAGCGTCGAGGCCGCCAGCGACCTTGATCGCTTTAACGCCCTGGCCAAGCTCGTGGCCGAGAAGGCCCGCACCGTTGCCACCACCAGCGACGCCCGTGTCACCGCCGAGGGCAAGAAGCGCGTGTACTACTTCTCGATCGAGTTTTTGATCGGCCGCCTGCTCGACAACTACCTGCTCAACTTTGGCGTGCGCGACATGGTCGCCGAGGCGCTCGACGACATGGGCTTCGACCTGTCCGTCATCGAGAACCAGGAGCCCGATCCGGCTCTGGGCAACGGCGGCCTGGGCCGTCTGGCCGCGTGCTTCCTGGATTCCATGGCAGCCGAGGGCATTGCCGGCTATGGCAACGGCATGCGCTACCGCTACGGCCTGTTTAAGCAGGAGATCATCAACGGCAGCCAGGTCGAGGCCACCGACGAGTGGCTCACTCACGGCTATCCCTGGGAGGTCCGTCGTCAGGACAAGGCCGTGACCATCAAGTTTGGTGGCCATGTTGAGGGCTTTGAGGAGGACGGCCGCACGTTCTACCGCACGGTGGACACGCAGGACATCCTGGCCGTCCCCTATGACATCCCCGTGGTGGGCTATGCCGGCGAGACCGTCAACAAGCTGCGCGTCT
>CABQHR010000197.1 GCA_902463875.1 uncultured Collinsella sp. | reverse complement strand
AGCTGCGGGAACGTGCTGAGCTTGTTGGACTCGTGCGCCATGGCGGCGCCGCTCGCCACAAACAGGTGAGCGTTTTGGGGCACGATACGGTGCTCCTCGTCCAGGTTGAGCGTGAGGTAGAAGCGGTGGCGCAGCTCGGAGAGGTACTGCAGCGGGCCGCCCAGGAAGGCGACGTTGCCGCGAATGGGACGGCCGCACGCCAGGCCCGAGATGGTCTGGGTCACGACGGCCTGGAAGATGGAGGCGGCAACATCCTCGGGGCGAGCGCCCTCGTTGAGCAGCGGCTGCACGTCAGTCTTGGCAAAGACGCCGCAGCGGCTGGCGATGGGATAGATGGTGGTGGCGTTGGCCGCGAGCTCGTTGAGGCCGCTGGCATCGGTGTGCAGCAGGGTTGCCATCTGGTCGATGAACGCGCCCGTACCGCCGGCGCAGGTGCCGTTCATGCGCTGCTCGATGCCGTTGTCAAAGTAGATGATCTTGGCGTCCTCGCCGCCCAGCTCGATGGCGACGTCGGTGGCCGGGATGAGGGTCTCGACGGCACGCTTGCTGGCGATGACCTCCTGGACAAACTCCAGCTCGAGCCACTGGGACAGCAGCAGACCGCCCGAGCCGGTAATGGCGCAGGTCATTTGGGCCGTCGGCAGTACAGTCGCGGCGCCCTCAAACAGGTCGCGGGCGCAGGCACGGACATCGGTGTGATGGCGCTGGTACTTGGCGTAGACGATCTGGTTGTCGTCGTTGAGCACGGCGAGCTTAACGGTAGTGGAGCCAACGTCGATGCCCAAGTGCAGGTTGCCGTGGGCGTTGTCGGGATTGAAGATTGCGCCTTCGGGAGCGGCTGCGGCGGTGGCGGCGGGCACGGGCTCAGCGGCATCGGACGCGGCCACGTCGGTCGGTGCGTCAGCTGCGGCTGCCTCCCCTGCTGCGTTCTTGGCCTCGGCAACTGCCTCAACGACCTTCTCGGCCGCCGCGGTCGCGGCCTTCTGCGCGGCGTCCGCCACGGCGGGCACGGCCTCGCGGGCGGCAGCGACCATACGGTCCTTAATGCCTTCGACGAGTTTGCTCATTGTCTCTCCTCTTAGTTGTTGGACTCGGCAGGCGCGGCGGTGTTGACCGCATCCTCGAGCTGCAGGTTCAATAGCTTCATGCCGTATTCCGGCACGTTGATATCGATGGGTTGGCCATACAGGTCGCCAGGGCGCACAAAGGCGATGACCGTCATGATGCGCGCCATGGTCTCGGGCGATTCCGCAAGCCCACGCTCGAACCAACGCTGGACCAGGCCGACCTCGGCGCTTACGACATAGGTGACGTAATAATCAAAGAACGTTCCCAGCGCCAAACCCAAAATGCCCGTCTGGGCGCGCGGGGCCACCGCTTCGCGCGCGGTGTCGATAATCTTTTTAATGAAGGCCTGATCGCCACCCGGACCCAGCAGCGAACCGATCAGGTCGCGATTGGCCGCAAGATAGCGCAGCAATTCAACCGAACCAGGCGCCGGCTCGAGCTCGTCGATATTGCGATAGAGATCGGGCAGCTGAGCTGCGGTGATAAGCTCAACGCGCTCGCGGATCTCGGCAAGCAGGCTCTCTTCGATCTGATTGATAAAGTCGGGAATATCGCGATAGTGCGAATAGAACGTGCGGCGCGTGAGGCCGGCGCGCTCGGTGAGCGACGCGACGTTAATGCGCGAAAGATCGCCGCTATCGGCAAGCTCGCTGGCAAGTGCCTGGCGAAGGGCACGCTGCGAGCGAAGAGACCGGCGGTCGCATTTCTCGAGCTGGGACAAGCGTCCTCCTTGTTACTCAGCCTGTGCGCTATTGCACAGTGCGAGTATTATTGCACACCGTGTGCATCAACACGTAAAGGCAATATTTAGATTGTGGCAAAGGGACTGTCCCTTTGTCACAATCAGCGACCGCCTGGGTCGTGCCGGTTGTGCCTAGCTTTTGAAGTGGCATTACCGATTGTCCAAAATGTCATTCGTGGGTAGAATGGTGTCGACGGCAGCCCAAGTTCTGCAAAGCTGGGCAGCGCCGTTGCGTGGATTAAGGGGTCAACGCCTTAGCGGCGGCGACCCCTCTTTCGTTGCTTCGAGCGTTGCTTGAGTGCCTCGGAAAGTCCGATAAGCGTCGTAAGAAGCGAGACCAACCCGGTCAGGAGCCTCACGAAATCAATCAAATCGGTCATGGGCATCACCTCCCATCAGATGGAGAGCGCTGCCCGGCACATGGAACTGCCGTCAACGATACCGATTCTATCAAAGCGCAGTTAGATATGCGAATGTTTGTTCGCATTTCAGAAGATCGGAGCTCGGGTATGGCGAAGGAGCAGTTCCTTTGCCATACCCGAGCTTGTCGCCGAACTGCCAACTACATTCTTCGAGTTATTCGGCCACGCTACTGGTTTTGTATAAATGCACCGCCGGGATTATCTGAGGGTTTTTGTCCTTATTTGAGCGTATACATGCCCATTTGCGCACTTACGTCACCGAATCAAACACCATTAGAGGCATGAATGTTCCCGAGAGGGCATCTTTAGCCATTTAACGACCTCCGACAGGCCGAATAACTCGAAATTTGTTGGTGGCGAAAGCGTAACAGTCCTATACGCCAAAAGCCGGTATCTCCCATGTGGCAAAGGGACTGTCCCTTTGTCACATTATTCGATGATGGCGTGGGAATTCTGCTTGCGCATGGTGGCGAGCATGTGTTTGGGGACGGCGTGGACCATGCAGCTGCCGATGGTCGCGCTCGCGGCGGCTTTAGCTGCATCGCTAGCGTTTTTGGTCGCGTAGCTGTGGCGGAAACGCTTGAGCATGGCGATGTCGTTGCCGCCGTCTCCATAGACCGCGACCTCGTCCTCGGCAATACCGTAGTAGCCCGCCAACCAGGCCACGCTCTCGCCCTTGTTGCACGCTACGTCCGTGATCTCGAACATCACCGGATCGAACGGCGCGTTGACCACGCGGTCCGATCGCTCGGCCAAATATGCCTTAAGGTCACGCTCCAGCTCGGGTGAGGTCACGCGACAGTTGATCTTGCACACGTCATGACGCAAGATATCGCCGATCGACTGGTCGAAATACTGTTCCTCGTGATAGCCGCCACGCGCACGCATGCCGCGCATCACAATACGCTTGATGGGGCTGTCCTTTTTAAAGCCCGCCTGGTGCATCTCGAACGATCCGCTCGAAAACATGCCGTCGGGCGTGGAGCAGTCAAAACAGATATCCGGAAACTCCTTGAGCAGCTCCTCGGTGATTTGCGGGTCGATGGTCCAGGTCTTGAGCACCTCGCCATGACTGTCGCGCACAATGGAGCCGTTAGAGCAGCAGGCGTCAAGCGCCAGGCCCGTAAAGCCATGCTCGCCGATCGGCAACGTCGAGCG